>JAZRME010000339.1:0-7291 GCA_045647325.1 Acutalibacteraceae bacterium
TGAAATACATATCGTACGGGAGTTCGGACTTTATCATATCAATAAGAATTGCACAGCCTACACGGTCATCGAGAGCTTTACTCTTGATATATCCGTCACCATAAGTCACAAAATCTGACTTGAAACAAGCCATATCACCCACTTCAACAAGTGACTCAGCTTCTGCTTCTGATTTTGCGCCAATATCAATACAAAGTGTTTTTACATCGGGCAACTCTGTTTTTTTATCAGCCGATAAAAGATGAACAGGCACAACACCGATAACACCGTTGATTTTATTTTTGCCGACAGTAACAGGTCTGCCAAGCATAACAGAAGTGCTTATTCCCCCAACACACTCAAAATTGAGCGAACCGTCAGAATTGATTGAAGTAATCACAAAACCGACCTCGTCCATATGAGCATCAAGAAGCACCTTTTTATCAGCAGACTTTTTACCTTTTTTTAACACAATAAGGTTTCCCAATGGGTCAACGGTAATTTCAGTTGCATAGTCTTTAATTTCACTGATTATATAATTTCTCACTTCATCTTCTCTACCCGATGTTCCGTCAAGCAAACAAAGATTTTTAATTAAATCAAGCATTGTCGGCACCTCCGTAAGTGAGAATGTATTTTGCCATAAGCTGAGCTGTTGCTTCAATATCGTCAGTATCTATCATTTCAACCGCTGTATGCATATTTTTAAGCGGAAATGAAAGTAACGCTGTTTTTTTGCCTTTAGCTGAAACAGCAATAACATCAGCATTAGTGCCGGTTGATGACGACATAATCTCAAGCTGATAAGGAATATTATTCTCTTTGGCAAGAGCTTCAAGCTGACGGCTCATTTCATAATTAAGAACAGGGGCAACGCCAATCATTGTTCCCTCGCCAAGTTTGGCTGTGATATTTTTAGGTGTAGCGTTTGTTTTGGCAAAGCTGACATCAACGCAGATACATTCATCGGCATCACAGTTAAAACCTCCTGCTCTTGCGCCGACAAGACCTGCCTCTTCCTGCGCAGAGAAAAGAACTGTAATCTCATTCTGACAGTCATTTTCACTAAGAATTTCAAGGCAGCGAAGCACAGCGCAAACACCTGCTTTATTATCAAAATAAGCACCTGATAAAGCTCCGTTTGCCATTTCATTATACTGAGATTTAATGGTAACTCTGTCACCGGGGGCAACAAGAGAAAAAATTCTGTCACCGTCTATACCGGTATCTATCATAATCTCATCAAAGCCTGTTGCTGTTTTGTTATCACCTTTTGAAAGATGAGGAGGAATTGATGTAACAACGCCAAATAAATCCTCCCTGCCGTGAACAATAACATCCTGAGCAGAAACGGTGCGCACATCTATACCACCGCATTTATCCACACGCAAAAAGCCGTTTTTTTCAACAGCGGTTACAATCATACCGATTGAATCAAGATGAGCGTCAAGCAAAAAATGTTTGCCGTTGCCGTTTTTATGACCAACCACATTACCAAGAGCGTCGTTGGTTACACTCATATATTCTGAAAGCATTTTTTCTGCCAACGGTGCAACGGAATATTCCTGACCGGGGGCAGAAGATGCGTTTGCTAATTCAATTAAAGTTTGTTTAATATTCATATCTTTTTCCTTTAAAGCAAACAGCCGCCATTTCGGGCGGCGTTTGTTGTTATGTATCAATAAAGTTCAATTCCGCCGAAGTTACGGATTTTGAGAATGTAGCAAGCATCATCACCAAAAACAGACTGCATGGCTGATTTGAACTCTTCAAGAGCACAATCAGGAACAAAAGCCTGAATTGTACCTGCAAATCCACCGCCGTGAACACGCCATGCACCCTTGCCTTTAAGCACTCTTTCGCAAATTGAAAGCGCAACAGAAACAGGCTGAGTTGCAGTCTGACAAGCAGCAAAAACATTCTGATTAAACATAAAAGATGAGTGACCGCTTTCTGTAATAACAGCCTTGAATGATTCAAAATCACCCTGAGAAAGGGCAGATTTAAGCTCCTCTACTCTGCGATTTTCGTTATAAAAATGAGTCGCACGAAGAACAGCTCTATCATTAGCTTTTTCACGCACAAGTGTGATATTCTTGTAAAATTCATTTTCATCAACTTCACGAAGAACGCTTTTGCCAAAACAAGCAGCAGCAGCTTCCATCTCACCTCTTACAGCGGCATATTCATCTGTAAGATCAGCATGGCTGCCCTTTGTGTCAACAATACAAAGTGAATGTCCTGTTGCTCCGAAATCAAAATCAATCTTTGTGATTACCGGGTTTTTGGTGTCTTCAAAATCAATTGATATAAAACCGCCTACAGAACTTGCCATCTGATCCATAAGTCCGCTGGGTTTGTTGAAATATTTGTTTTCTGCATACTGAGCAATTTTTGCAATATCAACTGCTGAAACCTTATTATCGTTGTAAAGGCCGTTGAGAATTGCACCGATAAGAACCTCAAAAGCAGCAGATGATGAAAGACCTGAACCGGAAAGAACCTGAGTAACACCTGTTGAGTTGAAACCACCGATTTCATAACCGTACTCTTTAAAACCGGCACACATACCACGGATAAGGGCAGATGACTTGCCGAATTCTTCAGGGCAGACTGAAAGGTCAGATATATCAACCTCATTCATCTTATGACCTGCAGACTTTTCACAGATAATATTATCATCTCTTTTAGCTGCGAGAGATATAGTGTCAAGATTGATTGCAGCAGCAAGAACTTTGCCGTGATTGTGGTCGGTGTGGTTACCGCCTACTTCTGTTCTGCCCGGAGCGCTGAACATTGACACATCAGCATTTTCACCATAAAGCTCAACAAATGTATCAAAAACCTTCAGATGTCTTTCTTTCTGAAAATCAAGTGAATCACACGGATATACTTTAAGCAGAGCTTCATCAAGCTCACCGTTAATAAGACTGTTTTTTAATGCTTTGATTTCTGACATTTTTCTTTCTCCTTTTTTTCTTTTTATAGTAAAGAACGACACCTGCAAGATAAAACGCTGCAGATGATAAAACGGCAATAATTATAAGCGGCACTAAAAATCCTGCTGAAAAAGGATTATATACATGACGACCCACAATTGTGTATGAAATCAACAAAGGAAGATTCCCTGCCAATGAAAGACCTAAAAACTTATAATAATCAAAACCCATTGAGCCATAAAGCTGACTCACCGTATTAATCGGAAATCCCGGTAAAAATCTGAAAATCACAAGCAACCAGGGGTTACCCCTGCCATCAGATTTCATAATAATACGCAAGGTTTCATTACGCTTTAAAATATTGTTTACTCCACCCGGACCTATCCGTTTGCCCCACCAATATTTGAGAGTATAGTGTAAACTCATACCTAAAATATTTATCGGCAACGCAAAATAAAACGGAAAAACAGCACCTGCCGCAGCGCAGACAATTGAAATGGGATATATAGGAATAAACGCTTTGAAAGCAAATAAAAATGTTAAAGTGAAAATCAGATAAAATTCATTACCCATATTTTCAACACGGTGTTGCACAATTTCAAGATATGACTCGTAAGTCTGCCACCAATATTGAATCTGAGGGTCGAAAGACAGAATAAGCAAAACTAACAACCCGAGGGCAATAATCATAAGCGTAAACGAAGCAATATTAAAAAGATTTCTTTTCAGAATTCTTTTTTTCTTATTATTCAGCGCACAACACCCCCTGTTTTCATCATCATTTTATTTTATAATAAATTAAGCTACAGGTCAACCGATTTTTCAAAAATAAGAGCAATATATATAATATTCATTAACATCATAATATATGCAAAAGGTCTGCTTCAGATGAAACAGACCTTTGAAAGTTAATTCAGTTTTGCTTTTAAAACCAACGGAAAATGATCAGCTGAATAATCGCCGTCATGAAGCTCAGTTATAACATCATATTTTATAACATCAATACCCGTTTTTGAAATCATAAAATAGTCAATTCTTTCACCTTTCTGACCCCAATTCTGATAAGTGATTGAATCGTCAGTGTTTTTGGTTTCATATCTGGCATCTTTAAAGCTTTCTGTGACGATGCTATAAGTCTCTGAATCTTCTGTAGCATTAAAGTCACCCATTATAACACACGGATAAGGGCCAAACTCAGCAATTTTATCAAGAATAACACCAATTCCGTTTATTCGTGCCTCATCACTCACATGGTCAAGGTGAGAGTTAAAAACAACAAACTGTTTGTTGGTTGCTTTTTCGATAAGGATAACATAACTGCATATTCTGTAACAGGCAGCACCCCAGTCCTTACTCATTTCTTCCGGAGTTTCTGAAAGCCAGAAAGAGCCTTTGTCCACAAAAGTGTAAAGTGAAGTGTTGTAAAAAACAGGGCAGCCTTCAGCGATTACAGAGTTATCACGATAAGTTATAACAGAATCATAACCCTTAAGACAATCTACAAGATAATTATATTGCCATCTTGTTGCTTCCTGAAAACCGATAATTCCGGGAGCCTGATTTTCAATAGTGTCCATAACAAGCTTCGCTCTGTAAAACCATGATTTTTTTCCAAAATCCAACGGAGTAAGGCAACGAAGATTGCAGCTCATCATTGTGATTTCATCATCGTTTTTAATTTCAATCTCTGCAACTTTTTTATTTTTAAGATATGACGGGTAATAAAAACCTAACACCGCACCGGCAGAAATAATAACAACGAGAATCACACAAAGAAATATCAATAAAAACTTTTTCATAAATTATTTCCCTCCGTTTGCGTTCACCATATCCATAAGGCTCATATAAAACTCAATATATCCGCCTTCGATATCAGTGCCCCTGCTAAAATCGTAATGGTCGGTTCCCTTAAGAGTCGGCATAACATACCAGATTCCTTTTTCAATTTTGTCACTTTTTTCAAAATCAGCATGAGGGTCGCCGAACGGATAAAGAGCGCTGATCAACGGAACAATTCCGTCATTGGCAATCCAGCCGTCTTTCATCTCTATTCCGTCAATAATTTCACCCTCTGAGCCTAAAATATCTTTGCAGGAAAGTTCAAATAAAAATATACTGAAATCAGGCTCTGTACCCTCAAACTCAGGTGTTCCCGAACAAAGAGATGTGTAAGAATAGTAATAGGCGTAAGGGTCCATTTTGATTTTTTCATTAAGCTCTGCTGCACCACGAAGAGTAAGCTCATAACCACAGAAATCTTTTGTGTTGGCAAATTTTTTCCACATTGAGAGGTCAAAAAATGTCATATCTTCGCCTGAAAGACCCCACTGCTCCATAAGAGGTTCATAAATGGGCATAACTCTGTTGACAGCACCGAGAGCATTTATAAAAGCTGCAAATAAATACAAAGTCCAATGAGGGTCAACAAGAGTATTGGCTACCTGAGAACCGTTATGAGGTGAAGAAAGCGCAATAACAGCATGAACAGCCTTACCGTGACCACCCTCAAAAAGAGGTGAACATTCATCACCGGAAGCAGCTTTTTCACTCTCATCACCATAAGTGAGAAGTGATACCAACAATCTTATCGTTTCACCACCGAAACTATGTCCGAGAAAATTAAGTGGGCTTTTAAGATCCCAAGGTTCGCCCATAACAGCATTTCCGGTGTAATCTCTGCCGTAACGGCTGTGACCTTCCAAAGCTGAATGAGCTTCACCATAGTCAGTAACCGTGCCTGTCAGGGCAGCATAAAGTTCACAGGCTCTGTCCCATGCGCTGCTGAAAGTTCCGACAGAGGGGTTATAAACCTCATATCCCCTTTCATTGAGCATAGGTATAATATCGTTGCCGTCAGCATCGCTCCAGTTGGGCACAAATTTTTCAAGAGGATTACCCTCACCCCAGGCACCCATACCGTGAACATAAATAAACGGATATTTCTCTTCAACAGCAAAAGCAGGAACCGTTACAGAAAACATAAGAACTACACTTAAAACTATTGATAAAACCTTTTTCATAGAAACTCCTCCTTGGTGACATATTACCATATACAATAAAAAAAATCAACAAACATATCAAAAAACTCCCCTATAATGCCAAAGCACATCGGGGAGTTTAACTCAAATTTATTCTTGTGTTTCTTCAGAAACAGTTTCTGCAGATTCATCAACAAATTCTTCAGCGATTTCTTCAGGCTCTTCTGTGACAAGAGTGCCTTCCATAAGCTGTTTGAATTTTTCGCCGTCGATCTTTTCATTCTTTATAAGATAAGCTGCAAGTTCATCAAGCTTATTCATCTGAGAGTTGAGGATATCCTCTGTTCTCTTATAAGCGTTGGTGATAATCAGTTTAACCTCTTCATCAATCGCATTGGCAGTTGACTCGGAATAATTTTTTGAATGACCGTAATCTCTACCGAGGAAAACCTCGCTGCTTGATGAATAAGAAATAGGTCCGAGTTTTTCACTCATACCGTATTTAGCAACCATTTTTCTTGCAATTTCAGATGCTCGCTCAATATCATTGGAAGCACCTGTTGAAATATCACCAAGCACAAGCTGCTCAGCAACACGGCCACCGAGAAGAACAACAAGTTCGTCAAGCATACTGTTTTTGGACATATAGCTCTTATCCTCAGT
Source organism: Acutalibacteraceae bacterium (assembly GCA_045647325.1). GTDB lineage: Bacteria > Bacillota > Clostridia > Oscillospirales > Acutalibacteraceae > CAG-488. The sequence continues at coordinate 6,560 of JAZRME010000339.1, forward strand.
GGGGATAGACATTGTGTATCCCCCTGCCATACCTCTTGGGATAATTGACACCTGATGAACAGGGTCCTGACCGGGAAGACAATAGGTTGCCACAGCGTGACCTGCCTCGTGATAAGCTGTAAGACGCTTCTCTTTATCGCTGATTTTACGGGATTTCTTTTCAGTACCTACAACGACTTTTATTGTTGCTTCTTCAATGTCAGCCATAGTAATAGCTTTTTTGTCATGACGTGCAGCAAGAAGCGCAGCCTCGTTAAGAAGGTTTTCAAGGTCAGCGCCAACAAAACCTGCAGTTGAGTTAGCAATCACCTTAAGGTCAACATCAGGAGCAAGAGGCTTTCCGTTCGCATGAACTTCAAGAATTTCTTCTCTGCCTTTACGATCCGGAAGAGGAATATTAATAATTCTATCAAATCTTCCCGGTCTTGTAATGGCTGAATCAAGCATTTCAATATGATTTGTTGCTGCAATAAGAATAATGTTATCATCCTCATTAAATCCATCCATTTCAGCAAGAAGCTGATTTAATGTTTGTTCATTATGAGAATGTTCCATAAAACGTTTCTTAGCAACAGCATCAATTTCATCAATAAAAATGATTGCCGGTGCATTCTTTCTTGCTTCTTCAAAAAGTTTTCTTACTCTTGAAGCGCCAACACCAACATACATTTCATCAAAACTTGAGCCTGAACAGGCATAAAACTTAACTCCTGCTTCACCAGCAATTGCTTT
>JAZRME010000340.1:0-14089 GCA_045647325.1 Acutalibacteraceae bacterium
CCCTCCTCTTTTGTTATTTTTTGCTTTTCTTTGCTTTGACAGTGAAGAAAATCAGCAGTGCGAGAACGAGCCATAAAGCATAGGTAATGACACATTCCACAAGATAATTTTCTGTATATATATTAGGGTCAAATATTCTGAAAAGACCAAGGCTTGTAAAAAACGGAAGCGAAATTATTGCGGCAACATACGACACCCAGAATGTAATGAGATAGGGATGCTTTACATTTTTTGCAAGAAGAATTCCCAAAATCACAACTGTTACAGGAATCAAAGTTAAAACACCGCCACGGAACAAAATTGACAAAAGCGATAAAACAGAAAAAACTATTGCAAGAACAACGCCCACATATTTTCTTACAACCTGCTCGTTGCTCTTTGTTTGCCCGTCGTTATCATTAGCATAAACATATACAGGGTCTGTGGGATTCTGCTCACCTTTTAAAATATGATCTATGGATACATTAAAAATCTCACTTAGCTGAATGAGCTTATCCGCTTCAGGCTTGCACATGTTGTTTTCCCATTTTGAAACGGTCTGACGCGAAACATCGAGCCTGTCTGCCAAATCTCCCTGAGACATATTGTTTTTGTTTCTGAGCTCGTAAATTCTTTCACCAAAGTCTGACATAAAATCAGCTCCTTTCTGAGAAAATAGTAGCTCAAAAGGACGTTCAAGTCAATCAATTATAGTTTAAACTTTAGCAACCTGAGGTTGCCACGACCTGTATTGATCACTTAAAAGACAATTCTGTATTGAAATTTATTACAATATACGATATAATTGGCTATAGCAACAGTTGAGATTTACGATCCCATTTAACGCTGTTTAAATTTTTATTTTTAAGGAGAAATTATATGATTTTTGTTTTCAGACAGATTATGGCTCTTATTCTTTCGGCGCTTTTTACTGCAGGTGTTTTCAACCCTGCAAATCTTAACATAAGAAACATCCCTGATAAAGCTGACGATGCGACAAGAATTATCTCTTTCAATGTCCGCTATAAAGATGACGATTACGGCTCTGTTGAAGGCAGAAGCAAACTTATCTGTTCAGCATTAGAGCAATATGCCCCCGACTCATTCGGTGTTCAGGAAGCTACTCAGCAGTGGCTCGATATTTTTGAAGAGAAGCTTACCAATTACGCTTGTGTAAGTCAGTTCCGTGATGACACAGACGGAGCTGAAGCCAACGCAGTATATTATCTCAAAGATAAATATACACTCCTTGACAGCGAAACAATATGGCTTTCAGACACCCCTGATGTGTTTGGCTCAAAGTATGAAAATTCAGGCTGCGCAAGAATTGCAACCTGGGTAATGCTTAAAAATAATTCAACAGGCAAAATTTATATCCACATCAATACACATATTGATTTTCAGGATGACAATGTTCAGGTGGCTCAGATAAAGGTGCTCAAAGCAAAAATTGAGGAGCTTAAAGCAAAAGGATATCCCGTTGTATGCACAGGCGACTTTAACGCTCAGGAAGGTTCAGCAGCTTATAACGAAATGACCACTTTTATGAACGACACAAAGTATATCGCTAAAAAATCTGACAAAGGCGCAACTTATAAAGACTACGGTCTGAATGCTTTTGCAACAAAACCCATTGATTTCATTTTTGTTTCAGACGGCGTTGATGTTGATACATACAAGATTATCGATGAGAGAATCAAAATGATGTATCTCTCAGACCATGCAGGACTTTGCGCAGATATGAAATTTTAAAACTCAATATAAATATCAGAACGAGAGGACACACTGTGCCCTCTCGTTTAAGTTTTTATATTTCAATTTCTAAACCGTCGTAAGAAGTTATAAAATTCATCTCAGCCGCAACAGGAAGAAGTTCATCGTAAGTATAAGCTCCGTTATGAGAAAAATGGTTTAAAACAAACCTGGTGTTATCATCAGCGCAACCCATTCTGATAAACTCATTTTTTATTTCATTGCAAGCCATAAGATTGAGATGACCGTCAGGTGTGGGAACCTTGTCACAGGTGCAGGTGCAATCAAGGGAAACAAGGTTAAAATAAGGCTTATTTTGTTTAAGATAAGACCATGTTTCTTTAGTTAACCAACCTGTATCGTGAGCATATAAAATTTTGTTTTTACCGTCATCAATAATATAAATCAGCGGTTCTGTCTTAGGGTCATGATTGGCAACAAGGGGAATAACCTCATAATCACCGACTTTTTCAGCCTCAAAGGGTGTGAACGGATGAACAGTAATATATTCATCGGTTATACCTGCATAGTCAAGTTTTTGTTGCAAAAACGCCAACGTCGCTTTTGACGCAAAAACATCAGGCTTTATCATATTTTCACTATCAACAGCAAAAGGAGGCTTAAGATTGGCAAACTCATGACCGTAGAGATGATCTTCGTGATGATGAGTTATAAGAATACTCTTAACCTCAAGCAGATCAAGACCCTGATGAATAACGTGAGAGTATGTATCAGCATTAAATTCTATTAACAGATCTTTGTTAATAAGGGTTTGTGAACGGGTGCGGATATTTTTTCCTCCGGCGAGTCTTGCTCTTTTGCAATTATCACAAGTGCAAAACAACGCAGGGAAGCCTTCTGATGCGCCTGAGCCTAAATATTTAATTTTCATAAAATCACTCCTTTAAACAAAATGCCCCCACATAAGTGGGGGCTGAGTTTAATTATTCGGGTTTCTTTTTGATAATATCATTAAGAATTACATAGAAATCATCATCAGCTACACCACTTGAAGCCGGAGCCTTAGGAGCAGCAGCACCGCCAACAACAGGAGGCTCAATAGGAGCCTGAGCTCTCATAGGAGCAGCAGAAGCTGTCTGGCCCTGGAAAGTGGGGATGCTACCGAAAGACTCAGTTGCATTCTCTTTATCAAAGCCTGTTGCAACAACAACGATTGTGATTTCATCTTCCATATTAGGATCGAAGGAAACACCCCATGTGATGTTTGCTTCGGGATGAGCTTTTTCTGTGATTGATTCAGCTGCGTTTTCAACCTCTTCAAGGCCGATGTCAGGTGAAGATGTGATGCTGATAATAACACCCTTAGCGCCTGAAATTGATGTTTCAAGAAGAGGACTTGATGTAGCGATATCAGCAGCCTGAAGGCTCTTATCTTTACCTTTAGCGGTACCAACGCCCATGTGAGCATAACCTGCATCACGCATTACGCTGCAAACGTCGGCAAAGTCAAGGTTAACAAAGCCGGGGATTTTAATAAGGTCTGAGATACTCTTAACGCCCTGAGAAAGAACTTCATCAGCAACAATGAATGCCTCTGTAAGAGTTTTGCAACGGTCTGAAAGAAGCTTAAGACGGTCATTGGGGATAACAATAAGGCTGTCAACATTATCAGCAAGTTTAGCAATACCCTGCTCAGCAAGGATGCTGCGCTTTTTACCTTCAAATTTGAAGGGCTTTGTAACAACACCGACTGTAAGAATGCCCATCTCTTTAGCGAGACCTGCAATAACAGGAGCTGCACCTGTACCTGTGCCGCCGCCCATACCTGCGGTTACGAAAACCATATCTGTGCCCTTGAGGATAGCTGTGATCTCTTCACGGCTCTCTTCAGCAGCTTTTTCACCAACTTCGGGACGGCCGCCGGCGCCCTGACCCTTTGTTGACTTTTCACCAATCTGAATTTTGTGAGTTGCCTGTGAGTTAGCAAGAACCTGCTTGTCTGTGTTAACTACAATGAACTCTGCGCCCTGCATACCTGCAGCAATCATGGTGTTAACAGCGTTACCGCCGCCGCCACCGACGCCTATTACTTTTATCTGAACTTCGCTCTCGTATTCGTTGTCAATTCCGAATGCCATTTTGTAAACCTCCGTTTTAATAATCTTATATTTTCTCAAGGTAAATACTTAAGTAGTTTACCATAATTTCAAAATAAATTCAATAGTTATTTTGACTTTTTTTCATTTTTTAATAACTAAATTAAGACAAAATCAGACATTTATTTCACATTATCGGGTGAAACATAGGCGCTTCCCGGGTTGTGAAGATTGATTTCACCTGAGGTGGTTGTGCTGATTTCATCCTCCTGAGCAATAATTTTGACCGCAGAGCGAAGTTTATATGTCAGCTCTGATGAATTTCCGAGATTCAGTCTGAATCTGTCCTGATAAACAATGTAAATATCTGAAGGGTTTTTGATATTGATTTCTGTTATATCTTTTATTCCGCTTTTTTCAATGGATGTAAAAACAGATTCAAGAAGCTCAAGCTCTTTTTTATCGGCATCTTTTTTCTTATCATCCGAATCATCATTAACTGAAATTTTTTCACCGACAACGGCTTTGAAAACACCGTTTGTTTTTATAACAGCTGACTTTGACGGCACAGCATCGGCGTTGACAATCTCAACCACTCTGCCCTTTCCGTCAGCAAGAGCATATCCGCTCACTGATGAATAACAGTATTCAGCATCAACACCTACAACCTCTATAACAATTGTTGAAGGAAGTTTTCTTATAATTGTAACCTCAGACAGATAGGTCAGCTCTGAGGTAAGTTTTTCCTGAGCCTTGCCCACACCGGCAAGAAAAAGATTTTTACCTTTTTCAATACCTGAAACAGATATAATCTGTTGAGTGTCATATCGGCTTGTTCCGTTGACAGTTATTGTATCAATTTTAAAAAACACCGTAAGCGAGAGAACAAGAACGGTAAGAACAATAATCATCACCGAAACAAATGAAGCGAAAATTATTCTGTTCCTTTTTACTTTTTTGCGACGCTTTTCATAAGCTCTGCGCCTTTCAGGTAGCATTCTTGCTAACTCTTCCTGTGTCAACCCTGCCATTGGGGTACCTCCTTATATCTGCACCGATGAGGCTTAAGTCACGCTCTGTTTTTTCGTAACCTCTGTCGATATATTCTGCATTTTCAATAATACTCTCACCTTCTGCGCATAAAGCTGCGAGTACAAGTGCCATTCCGCCCCTGAGATCGGTGGCTCTGACACAGGAGCCATATAATGAGCTGACTCCGTTGATTATGGCGCTTCTGCCGACAACGGTGATATCCGCACCCATACGATTAAGCTCACCTACGTGACGAAAACGGCTTTCAAAAATATTTTCGTTTATTATCGTTGTGCCTGAAGCAACCGACGCCACAGACATAATCAGAGCCTGACAATCAGTTGGAAAACCGGGATAAGGCATTGTACGGATTGTTTCCATCGGCTTTAAAGAGTCAGGTGATTTTATCTGAATCTCATTTTCTTTTGTTATAAGACTGCAACCCGCCTGTCTGAATGACGAAAGAACAGTTCCTATATGTTCACTGCGTGCGTTTTTTACTATAAGCTCAGAACCGGTAATAGCGGCAGCCGCAAGATAAGAGACGGCAACTATTCTGTCAGGCATAACGGTAAACTCTGCACCGTGAAGTTTTTTTCTTCCGTTAATAACAATGGTACTTGTTCCTGCGCCTTTAATATCTGCTCCGCAGACGTTGAGAAAATCAGACAAGTCTTTGATTTCAGGCTCAGCAGCTGCATTTTTTATGTAAGTTGTTCCGTCAGCTCTTAATGAAGCGAGAATGAGATTTTCGGTAGCGCCTACACTGGGAAACGGCAAAATTATTTCCTCTGCTTTAAGTCCGTCAGGAGCTTCACAGATTATTCTGCCTGATTCTTCAGTAACGCATACGCCCATCTGCTTCAAAGCTGAAAGATGAATATCAACCGGACGCAGACCGATTTCGCAACCACCCGGCGCACACATAGAGGCTCTGCCTGTTTTGGTCAATAATGCGCCCATAAAAATAAAGGATGAACGCAATTCACGCATTAAGTAATCAGGAATTTCATCAGCAGTAATTCCCTGTGAATTCACAACCACCGTGGAGCCCTCGACACTGACAAGACAACCGAGAGATTTAAGAATTTCACAGGTCGCTCTTATATCTGAAAGCTGAGGGCAGTTTTTTATCACACATTCCTCCCCCACAGCTACACTTGCAGCCAGGATGGGAAGAGCGCTGTTTTTAGCGCCGTGAACAGAAATTTCACCGCCGAGTTTTTTATTTCCTTTTACAACAAACAGACTCATAGTAACCCCTCTTTAACAATATAGTAATCTGCTAACATAGTATGCTGTTAAAAGAGAAGGGTTACGGCAACTATTAACTATTTAACTATTTCGCAAAGACACTGTGTGATTCGCTGTGAAGCGTCACAAACAGCCATTTTTTTAGCATTTTCTCCATACTCTCTGACCTTATCCATATTTTCAATAAGAAGGTCAACAACAGAAATAAGCTTTTCACCACTTAAATCTTTCTCTTCTATAATAATTGCTGCATTATTATCAGCAAGGTCTTTTGCGTTGAAATACTGATGATTTTCTGATGCATAGGGATAAGGAACAAGAATTGAAGCCTTACCCATTACCTGAAGTTCGCTCAGAGAACTTGCTCCCGCACGGCAGATAACAAGGTCAGCAGCAGACATACATCTGTCCATATCACTGATATATTCACGAATCATAACATGGGGATTTGAAGCCATATCAATTTTTGAGTTAAGGTCTTCAAGCATAGCTACACCGTTTGAACCGGTCGCATGAAGAAAAGCGCATTTTTTTGATTCATAACGATTAAGTATAAGCTCTTTGACAGCTTTGTTGATTGCCAACGCACCGAGACTTCCGCCCATTGAAAGAATCAAGGGCATATCATCACTAATACCGAGCTCAGCACGGCTTATGTCACGGTCAGCTCTGAGCATCTCTCCCCTTACGGGAAGACCTGTTACTGTAACAGGATTTTTAGCCTGAAAATACTGCTCGGCTGCTTTTGTGGTCACCATTACTCTGTCAACCTTTTTAGCAAGCATTTTATTTGTAACACCGGGGAAAGCGTTCTGCTCATGCACAGCTGTGGGCACACCCATTTTAGCTGCAGCGCGTACAATAGGACCACTTACATATCCGCCGAATCCGATTACAAGATCAGGCTTAAAATCTTTGATAATAGCTCTCGCTCTCGGCAAAGATTTTATCAATTTCAAAATAGTTGAGATATTTTCTTTGATACCTCTGACACTTAAATCACGCTGAAAACCGCTGATTTCAATAGTTGTAAAGTCAAAACCTGCTGCAGGAACAAGTTTCGCTTCCATTTTATTCGGAGTTCCTGCAAAAAGAATCTGAGCATCAGGATAGTTTTCTCTGATATAACCTGCAACAGCAAGAGCAGGATTTATGTGTCCGCCGGTACCACCGGCAGCGAAAAGAATTTTTTTGTTATTAAGCATATTTTCACCTCAAAGTTACTGCTTTTTACTTATTCTTGAGTTTCTTGAAACAGAAAGAACACAACCCATTTCCCAAAGAAGCATAATTAAAGATGTACCACCTGCGCTGAAAAACGGAAGGCTGATACCTGTATTGGGGAACATATCGGTTACAACCGCAATATTGAAAATAACCTGCATACCCACCTGAGTAACAACGCCCATAGTCATAAGTCTTCCGAAAACTGTTTTGGCTTTAAGCGCAATTGAGAAACCTCTCCATACAAGTAAAGCAAAGAGAATAATAATAAATGTGCAACCTACAAAGCCTAACTCTTCACCGACTATAGCAAATATAAAGTCGTTCTGCGGTTCGGGAAGATAGAGGAATTTTTGTTTTGAATTGCCGAGACCGAGACCGAAAAAGCCACCTGAACCCAAAGCAAACAGAGATTGGTTTGTCTGATATCTGTCATCTGTGTCGAGATAGTCTTTTTCAAGCCAGGAAACAATACGTTCTTTCATATAATCCTTCGGCAAAAGATCAGGATTATTTATAACTGCAACAACCACCACTACAGCAACTATGAAACCTATAATATAAAGTTTTAAATCAATACCACCGAGAAGTCCCATAGCAAGGCCGATACCCAACATAAGAACCGTACCTGAAAGGTGATCTTCTTTAAGCACAAGAAAAGCAAACCCTGCAACAATACCTAAATAAAATACGGTCATTGTCCATTTTCTGATAGCTAAATGACGGGGATATCTTTCAAACGCCCACGCAAAAATGGCAATCAGTCCGAATTTTCCTACCTCTGACGGCTGAAAAGTGACCCCGATAAAAGGAACCTCAAGCCAACGTTTGAACTGTTCTTTTCCATCAACATCGGCCGGTTTAAAAAGAACAATAACAAGCAACGCCAGAGAGATAAAGAAAATAAGCGGTGACATCATTCTTATAAATCTGTGATTGATTTTGGAAATAACCAACATTCCCACAATGCCGATTGCAGCAAAGCCCAGCTGCTTTTCAAGATAATAATAGGGGTTATTATGAGTGCCCGGATCATTCTGGGCGCTGATATAACTTGCTGAAAACATCATTACGATACCGATTGTAAGAAGCACACAAACGAGCAGAAGAAAAATTACATCCATTCCGCCTTTTGCCCAGAAACCGGTGTCTTCATAATCCTTATTTTTCGGAACTACGCAAGGAATCTGTGTCAGCTTTTTTCTTGATTTGAATTTCTTTATTAGCGTCTGAAATACAGGCATCTATATTCCCCCTTTTGTTTTATTTTTTATAATATCAAACAATTTTACCGAAGTATAAAAGAGCAACACCTACGGCACAAGCAATAAAGTTTACAACTGAAAATACGGTAACGATTTTATTTTCACTCCAGCCGCCCATTTCAAAATGATGATGAATAGGAGCCATTCTGAAAACTCGTTTGCCGTGAGTGATTTTGAAATAACCTATCTGAATAACATCAGACATAGCCTCAACAACATAAATAAATCCGAGGAAGAGCAAAATCCAGGGGCAGTCAATCGCATAAGCGAGAGCTACTACCATACCGCCAAGGAACATTGAGCCTGTGTCGCCCATAAACACTTTGGCAGGATGTTTATTCCACACAAGGAAACCTGCACATCCGCCTAAAAGAGCAGAAGCAAGAATGCCCATACCGAAAACTTTGTTAAGAAGAGCAACTACGATAAAGCCGACAGCGCAAGTAACAGTTACACTTGAGCAAAGGCCGTCAATACCGTCAGTAAAGTTAACGGCATTTATAGCACCGTAAAGAACACAGATACCGAGAACCCAGAAGAAAATTCCGAGAGGAACATTGCCGACAAAGGGAACATACATATAAGGATCTTTACCCATTGAAAGATAAAGGCTGATAAGGTAACCTGCACATACAACAACCTGAACAACTGTTTTCTGAACAATTGTAAGACCGAGATTTCTCTTTTTAACAACCTTTATGTAGTCATCGGCAAAACCGATAAGACCGAAAAGCAAAGCCATAATAAGACCTGCCCACAATTTTGTCAGAGTTTCGCCTGTGATTTCCATAAAATTATCTGCAACGGCATTACCTACCAGACAAACAATACAGGCAGCAGTGATAGAAACAATAAACATTATGCCACCCATTGTAGGTGTTCCCTGCTTGTTTTTATGCCATGAAGGACCGATATCAAGGATTGTCTGGCCGAATTTAAGCTTATGCAGCCAGGGAATCATAACTTTGCCCAATGCAGCTGTGCCGACAAAAGCAACAACAGCAGCCACTACCATTAAAATAATACCGTTCATAATTTAATACCCCTTTTATTTTAAGTTTTTATAAACCAAGTCAATTACATTTTCAAGCTTCATACCTCTGCTTGCTTTAAAAAGCACGGTATCGCCGCTTCTTATATAATCACATACAGCCTGTGAAACAGCCTGATAATCTGTAAAATGACCGACAACGCTTACGCCCATTTCTTCAGCCTTCATTGAGGTAAGCACTGATTTTTCACCATAAGTGAAAACAGCGTCAATCCCCTTTTTGGCAGCAAGCATACCGGAATCACGATGAGCATCCTCACTGACCGAGCCGAGCTCAAGCATATCACCAAGAACAGCAACTCTGCGTCCTGTTTTAAATGATGCAAGTGTGTTGAGCGCAGCTCTGACAGAATCAGGACTTGCATTATAGCAGTCTTCAATAAAAGTAATACCGTTTTGCTGATTGATTCGCTGACGCATTCCTGTCGGCGCATAACCCGAAAGACCCTTTATTGCGTTTTCGGGAGCTACTCCCAACTCGGTTGCTACAGCAAAAGCGGCAACAGCATTATAAACATTATGCTTTCCGATTGTGGGTATTTTCAGATTCCATACCTTATCGTCACAATGAATTTCAAATGTTGTTGATGTGCCGTCAGGAACAATGTTTTCTGCTTTATATTTGCATACGGAATTGTTTATTCCGTAATAAATAACAGGTCTGTCTTCAATCACAGCGCTCATAAGATAAGGATCATCACCATTGAGAAAAATCGGAGCGCCCGGCTCAAGACCGTCAAGTATTTCCAGCTTAGCTGCAAGAATCCCTTCACGGGAACCGAGGTTTTCCATGTGAGAGACACCGATGTTAGTGATAACTGCAGCCGTAGGTTTTGCACAACGGGAAAGAATTGAAATCTGACCTCTGCAGTCCATACCCATCTCAACAACTGCAGACTCAACAGACGAATCGAGACGCATAAGAGTTCTCGGAACACCGATTTTATTATTGAGATTGCCTTCGGTTTTAAGGGTGTTACGTTCACTTGAAAGAGCTGCGCAGATCATCTCTTTGGTTGTTGTTTTGCCTACACTGCCTGTAAGACCTACAACATCAAAATCAAAAAGGCTTCTGTACCAACAAGCGAAAGTCAGAAAAGCCTCACTTGTATCATCAACCACGATTTTAGGGCAGTCAACATCAATGTCTTTATGACACATAACTGCCGAAGCACCGTTTTCAACAGCGCTTTTTGCAAAATCATGGCCATCAAAATTTTCACCTTTTATAGCTATATATATATCACCGGATGTGACTGCTCTGCTGTCAATTGTGACACCTGTTATCTGAGCTTCACCGACAGCAACAGCGCCTATCCCTTCTGCAATTTTACTTAAGGAAAGTTTATCCATAACAATATCCCCTTTATAACCACTGATAAAATGTTACACCGTTATCAGCCATCAGCAATCAGAGTTCCTGATTTGAAATAAACAGTGACTGTGCTTCCGTAAGCAACCTGCGAACCTGCCTCAATGTTTTGTCTGTAAGCCAACAGACCTTTGGCAGAGGCGGAGTTGCCCGAAATTTTTATGTTTACACCTGATTGTGTAGCAGCGCTCATAACACCCGATATGCTCATACCCGTAAAATCAGGAACAGTTGCATTCACTGTCTGAGAATTTTTATCGGTGTAGAGAATTATAACGCCATCCCGAGGAATGTACTGACCGTAAGCAGGACACTGCGAAACAACCTTGTCGCCTTCACCTGCTACCTTAACGGTAAAACCTTCCTGTCGGGCTTTATCAGCTGCAGCTTTTACATCTTTACCAACATAATTATCAACTTCAACATTAAGTTCAGTTGCTTCTTCCTGAGTATAATTTCTCTTTATATTGAGTTATGTAAGAGTGTTTTCAATAACCTCAGCAGCAACAGGAGCAGCAAGAGCGCCACCTGTGTTTGACTGAGCGTTGGGGTTATCAATAACAATTATAATTGATATCTCGGGGTCATCTGCAGGAGCAATACCTGCAAAAGAAGCAACAACCTGACCTTTGTATTCAGGGTTAAGGTTATCTGATGTACCTGTTTTACCGGCTACATTATAACCTGCGACATAAGCATTTTTTGCTGTTCCTGTTTCAACAACATGAACCATTGAATCAAGAACCTGACGGCAGGTTGACTCTGAAATAACCTGACGGCGGACCATAGGCTCTGTTTCTTTAACAACATTACCTTCATTATCAAGCACCTTGCTGACAACATAAGGCTGCATAAGTTTGCCGCCGTTGGCAATAGCATTGAGAGCTGTGACCATCTGAATACCGGTAACACCGAATGACTGACCGAATGAGCAGCTCGCAAGGTTAACCTTGCTCATTTCTTCTTCTGAAAAATAAATGGGACTGCCTTCACCCGGAAGGTCAACATCTGTTTTTTCTGTAAAGCCAAATGCTTCAAAATATTTGCAGAAGCTGCTTATACCCAATCGCTGACCGACGGTAACAAAATAAGTGTTACAGGAGTTAGCAAGAGCTGTATCTTTATTTTCAATACCGTGAGCTTTCTGATTATAGCATTTATAAGGCTGTTTAAGAACCTCAAGGTAGCTTGTGCAGTTAAAGCTGTCCATAATCTGATTTTCTTCAATACCGGCTGCCAGGGTAAAGATTTTAAAAACTGACCCCGGCTCATAAGCATCAGAAACAGCGTTGTTGCCCCATTGATTCTGTCTGGCAAGTGAAACAGCATTATCTTTTTCAGCTTCATCAACTATTTCATTGATTTTTGAAAGAACAGACTCATTATATATTTTGTTCGGGGTATTGGGATCGTAGTCATTTTTTGTTGACATGGCAAGAATTGCACCTGTGTCAACATCCATAACAATACCGTAACAGGTGCTGCAATTTGTATCGGTATAGCACTGATCAAGAGCATCCTCAAGATATCGCTGAATTGTTTCATCAATTGTAAGCACAAGACTTGAACCTTTTTCAGCCTCATAGACAGACTCAAAGTCAACTGAAGTGTTGGTGTTCATTGCGCTGTTTGAATAAATCTGTCTTCCGTCAGTACCGGTCAGGGTTTCGTTGTATTTATATTCGATTCCGTAACGGCCTGCATCACCGTCACCGGTAAAACCCAACAAAGTTGAAGCAAGGTTGCCGTTAGGATAATAACGCTTTGTGTCTGACTCAATACCGATAAAATAGCGATAATAAACAGATTTGCTGTTACCTGCTGAGTCAGTATAATCGATTGACTCATCCATAAAAGCGCTGACAAGGTCACGCTGTGTTTTTTCGACTTTATCTTTAATCAGAACATATCTTGTCGCTGACTTATTGATAAATTTTTGTTTAAGTTCAGCAGCATCAAGCTCAAAAATCTCTGCAAGTTTTACACTGACATCATTCATAGCCTGAGTAAGGATTCTGTCTGGAATTTCATCACTTTCTTTGACAAAGTTATTGGGATTGACATAAACCTTCCAGACAGAAGCGCTCTCTGCCAGAACATTCATATTGCGATCGTATATCACGCCTCTGCCTGCAGGGATAACGTTGTCCTCAAGCTGATTGTTTTCGGCATAGGCCTTGTAAGTGTCGCCGTTGATTATCTGAACATAAAAAAGCGAAGCTATGTTTGCAGCGAACAAAAATATCAGTAAGACAAGTACAATCATACTTCTCAACATGATCTCTTTGCGTGACATTTTTTTAGATTTTTTGGTTGCCATGCCTTTTCCCCCTTTGTGACAGCTTAAAAGTCAGAAATTTATCTTATTTAAAAAATCACCATAAGGGCGGATGTCAAATCCGCCCTTTTATAATATGTTTTTAACCAACGCTATTATTCTTTTTAAGTTAAACTCAGTCAATTTCATAATAATTAATCTGATAGCCGTCTTTCTTTATCATACCGAGATTTTTCTCAGCATAAGCAGAAATATTAACTATTGAATACATAGAATCAACTGTGCTTCTGAGTCTTACATTTTCACTCTGAGCTTCATCAATCTGAACCTGGATATTCTGCATTTTTACATCAAGGCTCATACATACAGCCCTGCAATAAACAGCTGAACCGAGAATTGCAAGGAAAAGCATTGATACAACAACAATCTTAAAAGCCTGAAAGCGTGTATAACTCGCCTCTTTTTTTAATTCGGATTGTGTACGTGCCCTGCGTGGTACCTCGTGAGGTTTTACCGGCTTATCTATTTTGGGAGCCGCTGTTTTATTAACAGATTTATCAAATAAATCCAGATCAAAATCAAATGCTAAATTATTGTTGGCCATATACATAATCCTCCTTTTTAATTACAAATTTATTTTTTCTATTACCCTTAATTTCGCACTTCTTGAACGGGGATTTTCTTCAACCTCTTGTTTTGTCGGTGTAAGAGGTTTGAAAGGAATTTTTCCCCTTGGCTTTTTGCCGCAAACGCATACAGGAAATTCCGGCGGACAAGTGCAGCCCTCACAGAATTTTTTGAATTTGGTTTTTACCACTCTGTCTT
>JAZRME010000341.1:0-2257 GCA_045647325.1 Acutalibacteraceae bacterium
TTATTTTCAGTAAAATTATTATGGAAAATATGGCAGGTTTTTTTTCTGTTCCTCATATTTCAATTGTTGATAAAGAGGTAATTTACAAGAGTGATATTTATCAGACTCCTCTTGTTAATTCATATCTGATTGATGGTGACAAAGTCAGAGAAATTGTATCTGCCGAATTTAAAAAAGCAGGTTTCACTCCCGAAGACACCAGAACCGGTGCTGTGATTATTACCGGTGAAAGCGCAAGAAAAGAGAATTCAGCGTTAGTACTTGAAAAACTCAGTGATTTCGCCGGGGAATTTGTTGTGTCAACAGCGGGTCCTGATCTTGAGTCTGTTATTGCCGGTAAAGGAAGCGGTGCTCAGAGTTATTCTGAAGAAAATGATTGTGTAACAATAAATCTTGATATCGGCGGCGGAACAACTAACGTAGTTGTTTTTGACTGTGGAAAGGTGGTTTCCAAAGGCTGCGTTGATATCGGAGGAAGACAGATAAGACTGACTGCTGACTATTGTGTTGAATACATCAGTCCGAGCGCTCAGTTGATTTGTCAGAAATTAGGCATCAGCATTAATACCGGAGATAAAACTGATAAAGCAACGGTGTTTAAAATCTGTTGCGAAATGGCTCATTTACTTGAGCAGATGGCCGGGATATATCCTGCAACTGATCTGCTTGATAAAATAACAACTTACGGTAGCTCAGATTTTTCTCTTACAAAGCCGATTAAAGCTGTTTTCTTTTCCGGAGGAGTAGCTGATTGCATATATAATACTCATTCAGAAGAGCTTAAATATGGTGATATCGGTGTTCTTTTGGGTCAGGCTATCCGTCAGGGCAGATTTATAAGTGATTTTAAACTAATTAAATCTAAAGAAACAATAAGAGCTACTGTTGTCGGTGCAGGTACATATACAACAACAATTTCCGGCAGCACAATTTCTTACAGCGAAAATGTTTTACCGCTTAAAAATATTCCTGTTCTTAAACTTAACGATGAAGATCAAAAGAAAGCTTTTGATGGTGATGTGAATTTTATTAAAGAAAAAATCGATTGGTTTATGAAACAGAGCGATTCCCAAAGCCTTGTTTTAAGCTTTAAAGGATATAAAAATCCTGCTTACAGTGAAATCAGTTCATTAGCTTCATGTATCGGTGAGTCTCTTGATTCGGTTCTTGATAAAAATGAGCCGATGATTATTGTCACCGAATGTGATATAGCCAAAGCTCTCGGTCAACAGCTTGACCGTATTTATAAAAATAAAAGAAATATTATTTCAATAGACAGCATCAGTGTTGATGACGGTGATTTTATAGATTTAGGCAAACCGTTAATGGATGGTCTTGTGATCCCTGTTGTTGTCAAAACTTTGATTTTTGGATAGGAGGTCATTCGTTTGCGATTAAAAACAGTCATATTAGGTAAGACATATCAGTTTAAAGATGTTAAAGAAGTTCTTGCTAAAGCAAATGAAGAAAAATCCGGTGATATTTTGGCAGGTATTGCCGCAACAAGCGGAACAGAAAGAATTGCAGCTAAAGAGGTTCTTTCTAATCTTCTGGTAAGTGACCTTCGTGAAAATCCCGTTGTTCCTTATGAGCAGGATGATGTTACAAGAATTATTCAGGATGCTGTAAGTGAGCCTATTTATAATAAAATCCGTAATTGGACTATTGGTGAGCTTCGTGAATACATACTTTCTCATGAGACTACTGAGCGTGATATACGCCATCTTTCAAGAGGTCTTACAAGTGAAGTTATTGCCGGTGTGTGTAAATTAATGTCTAATCTTGACTTGGTTTATGCTGCTTCAAAGATCAGAGTAACAGCTCATTGTAATACAACTATAGGCGTCAGAGGCACTTTGTCAACCCGACTTCAGCCTAACCACACCACTGATAATGTTGACGGAATAACTGCTTCTCTTTTTGAAGGTCTCAGTTATGGTTGTGGTGATGCTCTGATAGGTCTTAATCCGGTTAATGATACAATTTCAAGTCTCAGCGAAGTTCTTAAACGTTTTGATGAGATTAAAAATGAATTTGAAATTCCTACACAGATTTGTGTTTTAGGCCATATCACAACTCAGATCGAGGCTGTGAAGCGAGGTGCTCCTTGTGATATGATATTTCAGAGTATTGCAGGTAGCCAGAAGGGTAACGAAGCTTTTGGCTTTACAAGTGATACAGTCCGTGAAGCTAAACAACTTATGCTGCAACACGGTACTGCAACCGGCCCGAATGTTATGTATTTTGAAACAGGTCA
>JAZRME010000342.1:0-5831 GCA_045647325.1 Acutalibacteraceae bacterium
ACGACATGGCTACGATCCGACTTTACAACGGTTTTTTCTTTGCGTTTTTCATATGTTTAACGCAGTCTTCCGCTTTCGGGTACATAAAGCTCTCAACATCAGAAATATCATTCAGTTTCATTTTGAATATCTTAGCATATTCCTGATTTGCGCCTTCATAATGAATAATTGCATCCGGATTACGGCCTTTGATATATTTTCTCATTGCACGGTGGTTATCACCTGCTCCGGATTCATTACCAAGTGACCAGAAAATAACACAGGGATGGTTTTTATCACGTTCATAAAGACGCTTTGCTCTGTCTACATAAGCCTTTTCCCAATCAGGATGCTGGGAAAGATAATGCCATGAATTTTCATCACTTGAACCTTCAGCACGTGTGGACATACCGTGTGTTTCAAGATCAGCCTCATCTATCACAAGAAAACCTAACTCATCACACATACCGTAAAAACGAGGGTCATTAGGATAGTGAGAAGTTCTGACAGCGTTAACATTATGACGCTTCATTATATAAAGATCTTCAAGCATATGTTCATAAGGAACATAGTGACCGTAAACCGGGTGTGAGTCATGACGGTTTACACCATATATTTTTATTTTTTGTCCGTTAAGAAGAATGCAGGAAGAGCGGATTCTTATATCTCTCATACCTACAGGAATGCAGATAACCTCATCATTACAATAAAGATATAACTTATAAAGCTGAGGTAATTCATCGCTCCATAAAAGCGGATATTCAAGCTTAACTGAAAGTTTACCGTTATTTATATCGCCTTCAGAGGTAACATTTCCGTCAGGAGATGCAAGTAAATATTTTACAGCACCGTTACCGTTCATCAAAAGATTAACAGTAAAATCACATTTAGAAAGTTTTTTATTAAAAGAAGTTTTAACATCAACATCTCTGATATGACCTTCAGGATTACGGGCAAGAATATATACCTCACGGAAAATACCGCTGAGTCTCCAGAAATCCTGATCCTCCAGATATGTACCGTCACACCATTTAAGAACAAGAACGGCAATTTTATTTTTTCCTGCATAAACATAGTTAGTGATATTAAATTCACTTGTTCCGTGGCTTACCTGGCTATATCCGACAAATGAACCGTTAATCCACAAATAAAAGCAAGAATCAACTCCTTCAAAATTAAGATAAAGCTGTCGTCCGAGCATATCATCATTGACCTCGAACTCCCTTACATAAGCACCACAGGGATTATCATCCGGAACAAAAGGAGGATCGTTCGGAATCGGATATCTGATATTTGTGTAATGAGGAACATCATATCCTCTGTTAAGACACATCTGCCAGTTCATCGGAACAGGAATTTTATCAAAAGATTCAGTATCATAATCAACTTTCCAGAATGAATCTTCGATCTCAGTAAGATTGTTAAAAAATTTAAAATCCCACTGACCGCACAGAGATGTGAAATAAGCAGAAGTTTCTCTTCTGTTACCGGCTTTTTCCTGATTTTCAAAAGGTATAAAATAAGCTCTGGGCTCTTCAGTTCCGAGATGAAGAACATTCAGATTTTCATAATACTTTTCTAAATGAATCATAATACGCTCCTTTGTAATTTTATCGGAGTATTAAAGCAAATCCTCTGCAAGTTTTCCGCCATAAGCTTCAGCAACATCAGCAAGTCTGTCTTCAGGAATAGTCTGAAGCATAGGCATACCCATACTAAGCATTCTGACATAAATTTCAGCACTCTTTTCAACTGTGTGCATAAGACCGAAAGCTGAATCAAAATCATTACCCATAACAAACAAGCCGTGATGAGCCCAAACAACAATATCATATTTTTTCATTAATTCACTTGTCTTGAGAGCTATTTCTGCTCCACCGGGAATCATCCATTCAACAACGCCCACGCCCTTCGGGAAGACAACAGGACATTCAGTCATACTCTGCCAAAGAATTTTTGAAAAAGCAGAATCTGTAAGAGGAAGTACAAAAGTCATAGCAATAATATTTGTGGGATGTGCGTGATAAATAACTCTTGCTTTTCCGTCTGTTTCAGCAACCTTAACACTGTGATTAAGGAAATGGCTGGGGAATTCACTTGTAGGTCCGCCGCCATTAACAAGACCCCAGACGATTCTGTAGCTGTCACCTGCTTCATTGATTTCAAGAATACAGATATTCTCTTCAGGAGCAAGAATCATATTACGGAAATACTTACCTGTACCTGTTGACATAAAATATTCACCGGCAAGATTTTCAGCTTTTACGCCCATATTTACCCAAGGCTTGTCATATGTAAATTCGGACTTACATTCTTCAACCTCTTCTTTAGTCATACGATAAGTAAGGTTGCCGCCGTTTCTTTCATGCCAACCCTGATTCCATCCGTCATCACATACACGAACAAATCCTTTTAAAACTTTGCTGTCTAAAACGCTCATATTTAACATCTCCATTTTCATTTTTAAAGGAGCCTGTATTCAAGGCTCCTTGTACATAGTTTTATTTTATATCATTTAGTGCTCTAAAGTCAAGATGTTTAATCCCGTATTCCTGTCAAATAGATGAATTTTTTCACTTTTAAGAGATAATTCAATCTTCTGACCTGCTTTAAAAACATTATCAGTGTTAATTCTTGAGATAAGACTATGATTAAGATAATTAACATAAAGATAAGTCTCACTGCCCATCGGCTCAACAGCCTCAACAACAGCTTCAATGATACTCTCAGGATTAACCGATGCGTAGTCAGCATCCACAGTCAGATCTTCAGATCTTACACCTAATATCAAATCCGTCAGAACTGAATTTTTTAACCTTTCTCTGAGATCAGGATTGTTTATTTCAATCAATGAACCGTTAATATTAATTTTATTTCCTACCGCTTTGCATTCAACAAAATTCATTGACGGAGAACCGATGAAACCGGCAACAAATCTGTTGACCGGATTTTTGTATAAATTCTGAGGTGTATCAACTTGTTGAACAATACCATCTTTCATAACAACAATTCTGTCAGCCATTGTCATAGCTTCTGTCTGATCATGAGTTACATAGACAAAGGTAGTTCCGAGTCTTCTGTGCAGCTTTGTTATCTCAGTGCGCATTGTTGTTCTCAGTTTTGCATCAAGATTTGATAAAGGTTCATCAAGAAGAAACACGTCAGGTGAACGCACCATAGCTCTGCCCAACGCAACCCTTTGCCGTTGTCCTCCGGAAAGTGCCTTGGGTTTTCGCTTCAGAAGATGTTCAATTTCAAGAATTTTTGCTGCTTCTGTTACTCTTTTTTCAATCTCAGCTTTAGGAAATTTTCTCAGCTCAAGACCGAAAGCCATATTTTTATAAACCGACATGTGAGGGTATAAAGCATAACTCTGAAACACCATAGCTATATTCCTGTCTTTGGGCGCAATTTCATTTACTACTTTATCCCCTATTTTCAACTCTCCGTCACTGATTTCTTCAAGTCCTGCTATCATCCGTAATGTTGTCGATTTACCACATCCGGACGGTCCTACAAGAATTATAAATTCTTTATTATCAATTTCAAGATTAAAATCTTTAACAGCAACCGTTCCGTCATTATAAACCTTTGAAATGTTTTTTAATGAGATTTCTGCCATAAACTATCCTTTCACCGCTCCTGCTGCTACGCCTTTTATAATATACTTTTGTGAAAATAAATAAAAAATGATTATCGGCACTATGGCCAGAACAAGTATCGCCATCATCGCCCCCATATCAATTGAGCCATAACCGCCCTTAAGATACTGAACAGCAATCGGAATAGTTTTATATTCACTTCCGATAAGAAGATATGGCAAAAGATAGTCGTTCCATATCCACATAGCGTTGAGTATTGCTACTGTTATCACCGTAGGCTTCATAACCGGAAAAACAACTTTAAAAAACATACGGATCGGCGAACAACCGTCAATCATTGCCGCCTCTTCAATCTCTATAGGAATTGATTTTATAAAGCCTGAAAATAAAAAGACTGAAAGACCTGCCCCAAAACCGAGATAAATAAAAATAATACCGACAGGGTTATCAAGTGAAAAAACATTTGCAGTTTTTGTTAAAGTGAACATAACCATCTGAAAAGGTACAATCATAGAAAAAACAAAGCTATAGTAAAGTGCTGAGCTTAATTTAGATCTGTTTCTTGTTATATACCAGGCTGTCATTGAAGTCAGAACAACAATTAACAAAACGGAAAAAAATGTAATAAAAACTGACCAACCGAACGAAGTTAAAAAATCTGTTTTTCTTATACCGGAAATATAGTTTTCTATACCTGTAAAAGTTTCTTTATCAGGCAACTCAAAAGGTGCATCACTTATAAAAAATCTGCTTTTAAATGAATTATATAAAACTATAATAACCGGAAAAATAAAAATTCCGCAAAACATTGTAAGCAAAATATATGATGATGTTTTAGAAATTATACCTTTTTTCATCACTGCTCCACCTCTTTATTTCTGGTAAACATCAGCTGAGCGAAAGAAATCACAGCAACAATTATAAAGAAAATAACAGCCTTCGCCTGACCAACACCTTCCCAACCAATTTTTGAATAAAACGTGTTATATATATCAAGAGCAAGCATTGAAGTCTGGCCTGACGGTGCACCCGCTGTTAAAGCAAGATTCTGATCAAAAAGCTTAAATGAATTAGTCAGAGTCAAAAAAGAGCATATTGTTATTCCGGGCATCACAAGAGGCAGAGTAACATTTTTCATAGTCTGCCAACGGTTAGCACCGTCAACTCTGGCTGCCTCTTGCAGATCAGAAGGAATATTTTGCAACGCTGCAATATATATAACCATCATATAACCTATCAGCTGCCAATTCAGAAGAATGACAAGCCCCCAGAAGCCATAAGACGGATCATACGTCACTGTGACGCCCCATATTTTCAGAACACCGTTTATTATCAATTGCCATACATAGCCCAAAACAATGCCACCGATTAAATTCGGCATAAAGAAAACAGTTCTGAAAAAGTTAGTCCCTTTAAGACCTGTTGTTAACAGGTTGGCAAGAAAAAAAGAAAAAAGATTTACACTGACAACAGAGACGATGGTGAATTTAATTGTAAATTTAAGCGCGTTAATAAAATCATCATTTGAAAAAGCTTTCAGATAATTTTTAAGCCCCACCCATTGAGCATCAAGAACAGTTGTAAACTCTGTAAAAGAAAGAATGACCCCTAAAATAAACGGTATTACAAAAGCAATCACAAACGCAGCAAGAGTGGGTAATACAAAAACAGGAAAGTATCTTTTGAGTTTCACAAATTCACCACCAAAATCAATTATGAACGTTCTTCTTTCCAGGATTCAATTACAGTTGTTTTAACATAGTCCCATGATTTTGTTCCCTGAAGATATTCAAGTAACGCATCAGATAAATCGTTTTTAAACTCCTGACCGGGAAAGGAAATAAAGGTCCAATCAACAGTATCTACATCTTTCTCTGCCCAATCAAGAACTGCTTTAGCCAACGGGTCATCAGGAGTTTCATTATCGCTGAAGGTATCAAAAGGTGTTATAAATTCAAGTTTATCTGTTACAAAAGATTTACCTGTTTCACTCGAAAAAAGCCATTCAAGAAAAGCAATTGAAGCTTTTTGCTTATCAACCGAAACCTTGGAATTTATTGCAAAATAATTTTCGGTGCCAATACAAATTCCCTGATTTTCTTCACCTTCAATATCCATATATAACGGTAAAAAGCCAATATTATCTGCGCTGACTTTGTTCCCTTCAACATTTGAAATCTCTGCCCATGCCCAATTTCCGTTCTGAACCATAGCAGCTTTTCCGAGAGCAAATTCAGCCATTGAGTCATT
>JAZRME010000343.1:0-3527 GCA_045647325.1 Acutalibacteraceae bacterium
TGGATTAATCCCACTCTTTATGATGTGTTCTGTGGCTTGGGTTGGTCTGAAGCTCTTGCAAGTAATGCCGCTATGATGGTTTGCTCAGCTCTTCAGTTCTTCCTTTACTTCCCTGTTGATAAAATTCTCTTCCACAAGAAAAAGGAAGATAAATAATTTATTATCGGATACACTTCGGTGTATCCGATTTTTTATGGAAAAATTAAAAATTCTGTTGAACAAAAATAACTGTTATGGTAAAATATATAAGTCAAATTATATTTAGATAGGAGCGTGTTTTTATGGCTAAAACCAAAAGCCCAAAAACAGTACCTTCGGGATTTGTAATCCCAAACAAAGAGTTTAAGATTTTTACAATTGCGGCATTGGGTCAGAATCTTATTTACAGCTGTATGTCAAGTTATGTAACTGACTACTATGTAAATGTTCTTCGTCTTGCCCCTATGTTTGTTATGCTTCTTATGCTTTTTGCCCGTGTGTGGGACGCTATCAATGACCCTATGATGGGTATGATTGTTGACCGTCACAAAACAAAGCAGGGCAGAATGAAGCCTTATCCTATCTGGACAGTTCTTCCTATAGCAGCTCTCACAATTATGATGTTTACCAAGCCCGATCTTGTTGACACTCCTTTAATGGTTTACACAGCCATTGTTTATGTTTTGTGGGGTATGATTTACACAATGAGTGATGTTCCGTTCTGGAGCCTTCCCAACATTATGACACCAAACCCCGAAGAAAGAGGTAAATTGATTTCTCTTGCCCGTACATTCGGCGGTATTTCAACAGGTATTGTTACAGTTCTTCCTATGATTATGGGTCCTGTGCTTAAAGGTATGGGTTACTCTGATGCTGAAGCTGATGAAAAGAAATACGCAATTATGGCAATTTCATGCACTGTTGTAGGTATTGCTCTTTTTGCTATGTCATCATTCAGCGTTAAAGAGAGAATCAACCTTCCTAACGCTACCAAAAAAGCTAAAGGCGAAAAAGGTAATCTTTATCGCATCTTCCACTGCAAACCTCTTATGCTTGTTGTTCTTTCAGGCACACTTTCATTCGGCCGTTATATGCTTCAGGCTGCTGCACCTCATGTTGCAAGATATGCAGGATTTGTTATCAACGATGATTTCCAGAAGAATGTTTCAACTGTTGCTCTTGTTATTCAGGTCTGCGCCGCTATCGGTATGTTCGGCACAATGATTGCTATTCCCTTCCTTTACAAAAAATTCAACTACAAACAGCTTGTTCTTTATTCATGCATTTTTGGTGCAGTTGCAAGTTTCCTGACCTGTCTTATCGGTTGGTCAACAAAAAATCTCTTCCTCTGCATTCCGACTATGATTATTTCTTCAATTCCTCTTGGCGTTCTCAATGTTGTTATTTACGCTATGGTATGTGACAGCCTTGATTATATGGAATGGGAAACAGGCCACAGAAACACAGCTCTCGGCTCAGCTTGTCAGTCTTTTGTTAATAAGTTGGGTAACGCCCTTTCAACAGTTATGATTATCGCTATGTATATGATAGTAAGCATTGATGTTAACTCAATGTATGATGCATCAGGCGCTGCAACAATCAATCTCACTAACGGACAGGAATTTGCAATGTTTGCTCTTATCACAATTGTTCCCGGTGTGAGCCTTATCCTTTGCGCTATTCCGATTTTCTTCTATGACCTTGTAGGCGCCAAAAAAGAAAAAATTACAGCCGAACTTGCTGAACAGAGAAAAGCAAGAGGCATTGTTATTGAATAACAGGAGGCTTTTATGAGTTATTTAGATTTTGATAAAACAAGACCGATTGACCTTATTCCTATGGGCAGAATTGCTATTGACTTTAACCCTGTTATTCCGCCTTTTCAGTCTTTGGTTGAGGCCGATACCTTTAAAAAATATCTTGGCGGTTCACCTGCCAATATCGCAGTAGGCCTTGCCCGTCTTGGTAAAAAAGTCGGCTTTATTGCCAAGGTTTCAGATGATCAGTTCGGCGACTATGTTACTAAGTTTTTTGATGATGAAGGCATTGACACTTCACATATTACCCGCGCAACAAACGGTGAAAAATTAGGCCTCACTTTTACAGAGATGCTCTCACCCACAGAGAGCAGCATCCTTATGTATCGTGATGGCGTTGCCGATCTTATGCTCGACCCTGCTGATGTTGATGAGGAATATATCGCATCTGCCAAAGCCATTCTCATCAGCGGAACAGCTCTTTGTCAGAGCCCTTCAAGAGAGGCTTGTCTTAAGGCTATGTATCTTGCTAAAAAGGTTGGCACAAAAATTATTTTTGATATTGATTATCGTCCTTATAATTGGAAAAGTGCTGATGAAATCGCAATTTATTATTCAATTGTTGCCGAAAACAGCGATATGGTTATGGGTTCCCGTGAGGAATATGACCTCACAGAGGCTATTATTGCCCCCGGCAGAACTGATGAAGAAACAGCAGATTATTGGCTTAAAAAAGGCAATAAAATCGTAATTATCAAACACGGAAAAAAAGGTTCAACTGCTCATACTACTGACGGTGATTTTAATATCAAACCCTTCCCGATAAACGCCACGAAATCTTTCGGTGGCGGTGACGGTTACGGTTCATCATTTATCTTTGGTCTTCTTGAAGATTGGGATATTATTGATTGCCTTGAGTTAGGCAGCGCATCTGCTTCACTTCTTGTCAATGCGCACGGTTGCTCTTTGTTTATGCCGACTCTTGAGCAGATTCAGTCATATATCAAAGACTGCAAAGATAAATACGGTGAAATGGTAGCAAGAGGTTGATTTATGTTTTATTATCCTGAATTTGATGAAAACGGCAAAAAGATTCTCTCAACCCGAGACACCGAAATGATGATGGATATTGCCGTTTACAATATGAAAAAAGGTGAAACAAAGACCTTTAATCTGCCTGACGATGAGTTGGCTGTTATGCTTGTTCTGGGTGATGTAACCTTCTCTTTTGACGGTGAAGAAAAACATGCTACCCGCAACAGCCTTTTTAAAGAAGGTCCGTCAACTGTCCATGTGTCAAAAGGTGTCAGCGTAACTGTTGTAGCTAACGATGAGAGTGAAATTCTCACCCAGAGCGCAGCAAACGATCGTGACTTCCCCACAAAGTATTATGCTCCTGAGGATTGTGATTATTTCACATCCTGCCTCGGTAAGTGGGAAGACACAGCAGTAAGAGATGTTGTTACTGTTTTTGACTATAAAAATGCTCCTTATTCAAATATGGTGCTCGGTGAAATTCAGACCCGCCCCGGCAGGTGGTGCAGCTATATTCCTCACAGCCATATTCAGCCTGAGGTTTATTATTACAAATACGAGCGCCCTGAGGGTTTCGGCGCTTGCTTTATCGGTGAAGATGTTCATATGATAAAGGACGGCAGTGTTGCTCATTTCCCCGGCGGACTCAACCATCCTCAGGTAACGGCACCCGGATTCCCGATGTATACCGTGTGGATGATCAGACATCTGCCTGATAACCCCTGGCTTGACCGTGTTGACGATGAAAGATATATG
>JAZRME010000344.1:0-13949 GCA_045647325.1 Acutalibacteraceae bacterium
ATGAACCCCTGCCCCTGCGGTTTTTACGGCCACCCCACCAAGGCGTGCACCTGCCCCAAGGGTGCGGCGCAGAAATATCTTTCCCGCATTTCAGGTCCTTTGCTTGACCGAATTGATATTCACATTGAAGTTCCGCCCGTGGATTTTGACAAGCTTTCCGACACCGAAAAAGGCGAAAGCTCAGAGTCAATCCGTCAGCGCGTAGACTACGCCCGCAAAATTCAGCAGCGCCGACTTGAGGGCACAGGCGTCACAAGCAACGCCCACATGCCTGCAGGGCTCACAAGGGAGCTTTGCAGACCCACCGACAAAGCAATGGAGCTGCTGGAAAATGCTTTCCGACGCCTCGGTCTTTCGGCAAGAGCTTATGACAAAATCCTGCGTGTTTCCCGCACAATTGCCGACCTTGACGGCAGCGACACCATTGAACCGAGACACATTGCAGAGGCAATACAATACCGTTCCCTGGACCGCAAATTCTGGGAAAGGACATAACAAAACGCAGGAGCCGAAACTCCTGCGTTTTTTTTGCTTTTTTACATACTCTCGGGAACTGTGATTCTCAGCATTTCGAGCACATTTTTAACCGTGTCTCTTACGCAGGCGCAAAGATAAATTCTTGCCTGCATAAGGCTTTCATCGTCACACTGAACTCTGCAGGAATTATAGAACTTATGGAAAAGTGTTGCAAGCTCAACAACATATCTTGTGATTCTCGCAGGGTCATAATTCTTGGCTGCAGTCACAATTTCGCTTGTGAGTGAAGCAAGGTGGCGGATAAGCTCTTTTTCTTCTTCAGCAACAAGAAGCTTAAGCTCATCAACAGAGCAGTCTCTCACCTCAATGCCTTCTGCAGCGAGTTTTTTGAATATACTGCAGATTCTTGCATGAGCATACTGACAATAATAAACAGGGTTTTTTGAGCTCTGTTCAACAGCAAGGTCAAGGTCAAACTCCATCTGTGAACCGGGCTCTCTCATATTGAAAAGGAAACGCACTGCATCAATGGGAATCTCTTCAAGCAAATCAACAAGAGTGATAGCCTTACCTGTTCTCTTTGACATTCTTACAACTTCACCGTCACGGGTAAGACGAACAAGCTGCATAAGAATAACCTTAAGCTTATCTCCGCCAACACCGATAGCGTCAAGAGCGCCCTGCATTCTGGCAACGTGGCCGTGGTGGTCTGCGCCCCAGATGTCAATAGCTGTGTCAAACTTTCTTACTTCAAGCTTATTTCTGTGATAAGCAATATCAGCAGCAAAATAAGTGGGTATTCCGTTAGCTCTGATAAGAACATCGTCTTTAAGCTCAAGCTTGTCGATTTCTTCCTGAGTTTTACCTGCTTCAAGAAGCTTTTTAGTCTGAATTTCTGTGTTTTTATACCACAAAGCTCCGTCTTTTTCGTAGGTGTAACCATTTTTTGTAAGAAGATCAATAGTGTCCATAACCTCACCACCGTTGTGAAGAACACTCTCTTTAAACCAGGTGTCATACTCAATGCGGTATTTTGTCAGGTTATCTTTCATAGCCTGAATATTTTTGGGAAGAGCAAACTCTGTGAGAGCAGCTCGTCTTTCTTCCTGTGTTGCGTCAATATATTTGTCGCCGTAAGCGTCAGCAAATTCCTGAGCTCTGACTTTGATGTCTTCACCGTGATAGCTATCTTCAGGAAGCTCAACTGCATCTTCACCTTTGAAAATCTGCTGATATCTGATATCAAGTGAAAGAGCAAATTTTTCAATCTGATTACCTGCATCGTTGATATAAAACTCTTTCTCTACCTCATAACCTGCGTAATCAAGCACGGCAGCAAGGCAGTCACCGAGAGCGCCGCCACGAGCGTTGCCCATGTGCATAGGACCTGTCGGGTTGGCAGAAACAAACTCAACATTTATTCTTTCACCCTTACCAAAATCTGAACGGCCGTAGTCCTTACCTTTTGCCTTAACATCCATAAGAATTGCGGCATAATAGCTGCCGTCAAGATAAAAGTTAAGGAATCCCGGACCTGCACATTCGCAACGGGCAAAATATGTACCCTCAAGTGAAATGTTGGCAACAATTGCGTCAGCAATTTTACGCGGAGCGCTTCTAAGCTCTCTTGCCCAAGCCATAGCAGCGTTAGTGGAAAAATCACCGTTTGCGCTGTCAGCAGGAATTTCAACATTAAAAGCAGTCTGGGGAACAAGGCTGACTTCGCCTTTTTCAAAAGCCTTTGTGATAGCGTTCATAACACAATCACGAAGCTGCGACTGAACCTGATTAACAATATAGCTCATTTTATCTACCTCTTTATTTCTGAATCTCTATAACTAAACTATTATCACTGAGATGCTGACCGTCTGCCCACAGAGAATAGCTGAAACTCAGCGTTCCTCCGTTTTCGGTTACATCTGATTTTACATCATTTGTGTAAACACCTAAATCCATAACACCCACAGGTGTTGCATAAGCGCAGGTGTGTCGTTTGCCCTTTTCCATAATCATTTCGGTGGTGAGATTGCCTTTGCGGTTCATTGTCACTTTCTGCCCCTCAACGCTCAGGGTAACAAAACAACCCTCATACCCTTCGCCTGATTCTTTATATCTCACCTTATAGCCGTCAGCAGCAAAGGTAAAATTGCCCTGAACAACTGTTGCGGAGCTTTCTTTGTCACCGTCAATAATATGGGTGTCTTTAATCTTTATTGTACTTTTCATTCTGACCACTTTTCCTCTGCAAGAGAAAGAAGCTTGTCAACAAGCTCACCGTAAGGAACGCCTGCAGCAGCAAACAGCTTTGAATACATACTGATTGATGTGAAGCCCGGAATAGTGTTAGGCTCATTGAGCATAACAGCACCGTCGCTGTGACGCACAAAAAAGTCAACCCTTGCAAGTCCGCTGCAACCGAGAGCCTTATAAGCATTAACGGCAGCTCTGCGCACTTCCTCTGATTTTTCTTCACTCAGACGGGCAGGGATATAAAGATTACTTGCTGAATTTATGTATTTTGCGTCAAAATCATAAAAATCATTACAAGCCTCAACCTCACCCACAACAGAAGCCACAGGTTCATCGTTACCCATTACGGCAACCTCAACCTCTGCGCCTGAAATACCTTCTTCAAGCACGAGCTTTGAGTCTTCTTTAAACGCTTTTATAATCGCCTCATCAAGGCTCACTTTGTCAGTAGCCTTGCTTACGCCCACAGATGACCCGGCATTGGCAGGTTTAACAAAAATTGGGAAGCCGAGATATTCTTCTGCCTTTTCAAGAATAGAATCTTTTTCTTTTGAATAATCATATTCCTTAACACCAAGCCATTTTGCCTGAGGAATTCCTGCAGCATCGGCAAGAGTGTTGGTATAAACCTTATCCATACAACAAGCTGATGAAATCATATCACAGCCGACAAAAGGAATGCCTGAAAGCTGAAAAAGGCCCTGAATTGTTCCGTCTTCACCGTTTTTGCCGTGAAGCACAGGGAACGCAATATCAACCCTGATTTTTTTAACTTTATCACCAAAGACTACTATTCCATGGTCACTTCTTGACACAGAAATTGTCGCAGGGGTGATGCAGTTTTTATTTTCAAGCCATTTATCTTCGGGGAGCAGAGCTACATCGCCCTCATAAAGATACCATTCGCCCTCTTTTGTGATACCCACAAGAACAGGCTCATATTTATCTTTCGGCATATTTTCAATCACTGATTTTGCCGAAATCAATGATATATCGTGCTCACTTGAAACACCACCAAAAAGAATAAGAACTTTTTTCATATTTTCGCCTCTTTCAATTATGCTTCAAAAAATTTAAGAAAAGCTTTTTTAGCCATATAAACATCAAGTTTGGAAACAACCTCAAAAGGTGCATGCATTGAAAGAACAGGTACACCCACATCAACAACATCAATGTTCATATTAGCAATAAATTTGGCAACTGTTCCGCCGCCGCCTTCATCAACTTTACCAAGCTCACCAAGCTGCCAGTTTACGCCGCCGTTATCAAAGATTCTTGCAACCTCACCCACAAATTCTGCACTTGCGTCAGAGGTACCTCCCTTACCGCCTGAACCGGTGTATTTAGTGACCACGATGCCTTTATTGATAAAAGCTGCGTTCATCGGATCAAGCACATGAGCAAAAGTCGGGTCAAAACCTGCGTTAACATCAGCTGAAAGACACTTTGACTTTGAAAGCACATCTCTGCCCATAAGCCCTTCAGCCCTGCCAAGATCAGCAAGGAAAAAGCGAAGATAATCACTCTGAAGACCTGTGTTACCCATTGAGCCTGTTTCTTCTTTATCAGCGAGTACAGTAACAGCTGTGTATTCGGGAATACCGTCAATTTCAAAAATTGCCTGAACAGCAGGGTAAGCGCAAACACGGTCATCGTGACCGTATCCGCCGATCATACTGCGGTCAAAACCGATATCAGAAACGGGCATAGCAGGAACAGCTTCAAGCTCAGCTGACAAAAAATCTCTTTCAACAATGCCGTATTTTTCATTGAGGATTTTCATAATATTAAGTTTTACAAGTTCACTGCCTGAATCACTCTTAAAAGGAAGTGAACCTACGAGAATGTTAAGCTCCTCGCCTTTGATAACTTCTCTTGCGTTTCTTTCCATCTGGCTTTTTGCAAGATGAGGAAGAAGATCGGTTATAACAAACTGAGGGTCGCCCTCGTTTTCACCGATGTTGACATCTACAACGCTACCGTCTCTTTTAACAACAATGCCGTGAAGTGAAAGAGGAATTGTAACCCACTGATATTTTTTAACTCCGCCGTAGTAGTGAGTTTTGAAAAAAGCCATCTCTTTATCTTCATAAAGAGGGTTGGGTTTAAGGTCAAGACGGGGTGAATCAATATGAGCAGCAGTAATTTTTACGCCTTCACCGACACTCTTTTTACCAATAACGGCAAGAATAACAGCCTTATTACGGTTAAGGTAATAAACTTTATCGCCGGGATTGTATTTTTTTGTGTTGTCAAATTCTTCAAAGCCGTTTTCTTTAGCGGCAGCAACAGTATAAGCTGCAGCCTCACGCTCAGTTTTGCAGTCATTGAGAAACTTTTTGTAGCCTTCACAAAACTCAAAAGCTGCTTTCAGCTCTGTTTCATCAACCACCTTGGCGGTGTGATTATTTTCCATAAAAAGCTCCTCTTTGAGAAGCTCTGTCTCTGTTTTTTCTTTTGACATAATACTGCCTCCATATTAAAAAATTTGTCTGTTTGTTGTCGAAGATTGCTTCAATATATGTTTAAATAAATTTTTTCATTTTCTTTTTGTGACAAGATTTTTTTATCACAGATATTAAAATATAGCCGAAAGATCAAGGTCACCGCCATTGTTTTCTATAACAATATCTGCAATACCTCTATAGTATTGTTCATCAGGCTGTGCATTTATTCTTTCTTTAGCCTGAGCGACTGTGATTGAGTCACGGTCGGTTATTCTTTCAAGCCTGACATCTTCATCAGCCACAACAACAATTATTTTTGAGCAATAGTGATACATTTCACTTTTTGAAAGAAGCGCTGCGTCAATCACAAACGCCGGGTATTTATCCCTTTGCTCAATAATAATCTTTCTTGCCTCACGGGTAATTGCCGGGTGAGTTATTGAGTTGAGCTTTTGTCTGCCTTCTTCATCTGAAAAAGCCTTTGCAGCGAGAGCTTTGCGATCAAGACTTCCGTCACAGAGAAGAATATCTTCACCAAAAGCCTCGGCAAGCTGCGGCAAAACAGGGGATCCCTTTTCAACAACCTGACGGGCAATTTTGTCGCAGTCAATCACCTGCCAGCCTTTTTTTAAAAGCTCATTTGCCACGGTGGTTTTACCTGCCCCTGTCTGCCCTGTAAGGCCGTAAATCACAGGCATATCAATCACTCTGAATGCAGCCGCACGAATAAGTCGGTTATAAACTGCAAGACCTACTCCGTGAGGGTCGGGCCGTCTTACAAAAATCCTCTTTGCTCCTTTTTTATCAAGTTCTCTTAAAAGAGCAAAAAGATTATGTGCCTGCTCCTCGGGGCAATTCTCACGGCCGTAACTTACAGCGTTGATGTTAAGATTTTTTTCTTCACCGTCAAAACAAAGAGCATAATCACCCTCACGACGGTCATAATCGGTGAAACATCTGAATGATGAAAAATCACCTTTTATAATATATACCTGTGCCTGAGGTGAATAATGCTTATATTTCATTCCCGGTGAAGCTGCAACCTCACCCTCGGGCAACTCCTCAAGAACAGCAGGGTTTATGTCAATTTTTCCGATAACGCTTTCGATTTGTTCAGGTGTAATTCCGCCCGGCCTGAGAAGCATCGGCACTTCGGTAGCAAGGGTTATCACTGTGGACTCAACACCCACACTGCTTTCACCGCCGTCAACAATAGCATCAATTTTTCCGTTAAGGTCGTCAACAACATGACTCGCTTTTGTCGGGCTGGGGAGCCCTGACGAATTAGCGCTCGGAGCAGCAAGAGGAACACCTGCCACTTTGATTATTGCCCTCGCAACATTATGAGAAGGCATACGCACAGCAACCGTTTCAAGCCTCGGACAAACCTCTTTTGGAACTATATCTGACTTCGGAAGAATAATAGTCAACGGCCCGGGCCAGAACGCATCGGCAAGAGCCTTGGCTTTATCAGGAAAAGATGTTACGAGAGGATATATCTCTGATATTTCGCTGATATGAACTATTAACGGATTGTCATTAGGCCGTCCTTTTGCTTCAAAAATGCTGTTGACCGCTTCAGGGTCAAGAGCATTGGCCGCAAGACCGTAAACTGTTTCGGTAGGAATGGCAACAAGCCCTCCGTCACGAAGAATACGGGCTACAGCCTCAATCTCTTCTGATTGAGTTGTATCATTTATTTTGTAGAGTTCTGTTTTCATTGTGAATCTGCTTTCAGTTTTTCTGCTGTGTCAGCTGTAATAAGAGCGTCAACCACCTCGTCAAGGTCACCGTTGAGAATGGCCTCAAGTTTATAAAGAGTAAGACCGATTCTGTGGTCGCTCACTCTTCCCTGTGGGTAGTTGTATGTGCGGATACGCTCACTTCTGTCACCTGTACCGACCTGAGCCTTACGCTCACCTGCGATTTCGTTGTTTTGTTTTTCACGCTCAGCTTCAAGAATTCTTGAGCGAAGAATTTTCATCGCCTTGTCTTTGTTTTTGTGCTGACTGCGTTCATCCTGACACTCAACAATTGTGCCGGTGGGGATATGAGTAATTCGGATAGCTGACTCGGTTTTGTTAATATGCTGACCGCCTGCACCGCTTGAACGGAAGGTGTCAATCTGCAAATCGGCAGGGTTGATTTCAATATCAACCTCCTGAGCCTCAGGCAAAACAGCAACTGTAACCGTTGAAGTGTGAATTCTGCCCTGGCTTTCAGTTTCGGGCACTCGTTGAACACGGTGAACACCGCTTTCAAACTTGAATCGGGAATATGCTCCGTCGCCCTCAATCATAAAGCTGATTTCTTTGTAACCGCCAAGCTCAGTGGGACTTGCTGAAAGAATTTCAGTTTTCCAACCCTTCGGCTCAGCGTACATTGAATACATTCTGAAAAGTGAATTTGCAAAAAGAGCTGACTCCTCGCCACCTGCACCGCCACGGATTTCAACGATAACGTTTCTGTCATCATTGGGGTCACGGGGAAGAAGAAGAATTTTAAGTTCTTCCTGAGCTTTTTCGATGATTTCAGCGTTTTCAGACAGCTCAAGCTGAGCCATTTCTTTAAACTCTTTATCAAGTCCGCCCTCATCGAGCATCATTTTTGCTTCATTATAATCATTCTGAGCTTTTTTAAGCTCACGGTATTTTTCAACAATAGGTGTAAGGTGCTTGGTTTCTTGCATAAGCTTTTTGTATTTTTCAATGTCAGACACAACATCGGGGTCAAAAAGCTGAGCGTTAATCTGCTCAAATTTTTCTTCTATTGCGGCTAATTTATCAAGCATAAAATTTCCCTTTCTTCAAAGAATCGGCTGTTATATATCTCTGATAATCTTTTTTATGTTTTTTTCTATCTTGGAGCGTGGCACCATAACCTCTCTGCCGCAGCCTGAACATTTGATTTTAA
This sequence comes from Acutalibacteraceae bacterium, assembly GCA_045647325.1. Taxonomy (GTDB): domain Bacteria; phylum Bacillota; class Clostridia; order Oscillospirales; family Acutalibacteraceae; genus CAG-488. The sequence continues at coordinate 8,088 of JAZRME010000344.1, forward strand.
AATCCATCCCTACTCTGAGAACACAAAAAACATTCTCTCCGCAAGGGTGAGATTTTTTCATCATCAGCTTATCGCCGACCTTCACATCCACGCAAACGCCCCCATTCTCTTTATAATCTTTTTTATTATAGCACAAATTAATTTAAAAGTCATCCGTTTTTTATAAATACTTTCAAAGAATATAAAAATAATACATACGCATATAAATAAAAAGCGTGTCAATTGCAATTTAAAACAAAGGTGGTAAAACTTATGACAATTTACAGACCGGAAGGTCAGCTTATCAGCGAAAAATCAAACTCACAGGCATTTGTATCTTCAGCGGCACTGCACGAAGCCTTTTATATGGGTGCGGTGTTGGAGGGCAGAGCCATGCTTTGCGACAGAGACCATAATCTGAAAGTGGATTTAGGCTGTATGTACGGCATAATTCCATACTCTGAGGGAGCCGTTGGCATCGACAACGGCTCTGTGCGTGACATTGCTCTGATTTCAAGGGTGAATAAACCTGTTGTGTTCAGAATAATCGGCTTCAACCGTGATGAAAACGGTGAAGAATACGCTGTTCTTTCTCGCAAAAGTGTTCAGCAGGAATGTATCGACACTTATGTGTCCCGTTTAAAACCGGGCGATGTTATCAAAGCCAGGGTTGCCCATATGGAAAATTTCGGTGTTTTTCTCGACATCGGCGCAGGAATAAACGGCCTTTTGCCCATTGACAGTATTTCGGTGTCAAGAATCCCTCATCCGTCTGTGCGTTTCACAACAGGTCAGATGATAAAGGTTATTGTCAAATCTGTTGACGATATGGGCAGACTCACCTTCAGCCACAAAGAGCTGCTCGGCACCTGGGAGCAGAATGCCCGTGAATTTTCTCCCGGTGAAACCGTACCCGGAATTGTGCGTTCAATTGAAAATTACGGAATTTTTGTTGAACTTGCGCCTAACCTGGCAGGTCTTGCCGAATACGCTCCCGGGGTTCAGGCAGGCAGCCACGCAGGGGTATATATCAAAAGCATTGTACCCGAAAGAATGAAAATCAAGCTTATCATCGTCGATTCATTTGATGCGGAATATCCAAACCCTAAAATCCGTTATTACACCGACTCTGAGCATATTGACCATTGGATTTATTCGCCTGATAAATGTGAAAAAGTTATTGAAAGTGTGTTTTAATGCCGTTTTCAGGCCTTTCAGCTATAAAAATCTCTCCTTTTCCCTTGAATTTCAAAAATTATGGTGATATAATCATTGTATAGTTGATATTTTAGGGAAATATCGCATTTTTTACTTCTTTTTTGAAGGAGGGATTTTTTTGTCAGCTGATTTACATTGTCACACCAGATTATCCGACGGTTCAATGGGGCTTGAAGATATCATCACCCTTGCTGAAAAAAGAGGACTCTCTACTATCGCCATAACAGACATTGACTGTATGGCAGGTGCTGTGAGAGCCAAGATTATCGGTGAGCGCAGAGGCATTTCTGTTATTCCCGGCGTTGAAATCTCGGCAACCGACAGCGTCACCGGTGAAGAAGTCAATATTCTTTGCTATTTGTGTGATGCCCCTGACAGGCTTGAAGGTCTTTGCCACAGAAACCTTGTTGCCCGTAAAAAAGCCGCCCAATATATGATGCTTAAGGTTGCGCAAAAATATCCCATCACCCCCAACCTTGTTCTGAGCTGTGCTCAGGGTTCAACCAATATTTATACCACTCATATTATGGCTGCCTTGCTCGAAAGCGGCATAACCACCGAAATCTGCGGTGAGCTTTATGACCGTCTTTTCGGAGGAGAAAACCATCCTTTCCTTGTCAGACCAAAATTTGAGAGCACTGAGAGTGTTATTGACGCTATTCACGAGGCCGGCGGAATCGCTGTTCTGGCTCATCCCGGTGAATACTCTTCATTCGAGGTGCTTGATCGCATTGTAGCTCATGGCATTGACGGTGTTGAAATCTGGTGCCCGGAGCATTCTGATGAGCAGGTTGACTATCTCACTGCTTTCGCAAAGAAAAACAAGCTTCTGTCTGTCGGCGGCAGCAACTTCCGCGGCAGATTTAATAAAAAATGTGTTTCTCTCGGTTCTTATACCACACCTGATAAACAACTCTCTGAGCTTAACGGCTACAAATCAAAGCTCAGACGCAAACAAAAAGCCGCAGAAAACGCAGATAATTAAGAGGAAAATAAAATGAAATCTGATTTTGACGGGGATATGAAAATTTATCAAAAAAAGTCCGACTCAGAGGCAAGTGAATTTGACGGACTTGTGAAAGACATTGACTTTCACAAAGCTAACGGTAACACATTAAAAGCCCAGTCTCTCGGCGCAAAAATAGCTCAACTGAAGCCGACCGACGAGGTGCTTGACATTCTCGGTGAAAATGACAGACTTCCTGCTGAATTTTTATATCAGGCAAGAGTGCTCATCACTTTTATCTGTGGCAGAATGACCAGAGAATCTATCGCTGACCCGATTTTATCAAACCTTGTGCGCAACGCTATGTATGATTATCTCAAAGAGAATGAAAACGGCTATTATAAAAATATTGCCGACGGCGCTGCGTTCACATTTTATCGTCTTGCGCTTAAAAAAGGTCTTAACCGTGAAGAAGAAATCGGTAAGGAATTTGCTAAAATGTGCTCAGTCAGAAATGATGACACTATGGTCAGCCTTGGCAAAAAGATTTATCTTAACACCACCGACTATGCCAAAAAGCTCCTTGACGAGTGCGATTTTCAATATTAAATAAAAGCATCAGCAGTACCGTTCAGGTTTGACGGTACTGCTGATTTTTTGTCTCTGATTTCAGATTATCAATCTTCCATCTGCTTACCAAGAAAAGATGCGGCAACCTGAGCAAGTTTCAGATCGGTCTGTGTGGGGCGGACATTTTCTGACGCAAGAAGCACAACTGCGCCCAGAATATCACCGCTTGAAATAATCGGCACAGCAATCTGCGCCTGATGTGAAACGCCTTCAATCGGCACAAGTTTTTCTCCGTTTTCGCTGAAAAAAGACGTTCTGCTTTCCATCAGGTCTTCAAGCTCTTCACTGATTCTGCGCTCGGCAAATTCCCGTTTCGGCGCCCCGGAAACAGAAATCACGTGATCTCTGTCGCAGATTAAAACAGGCATATTGACACTGCGATTAAGCACTTCACAATACTGGTCGGTGGTATCGGTCAATTCACCGACAGGAGAGTATTTTTTAAAAATCACTCCACCCTGCGTGTCGGTAAAAATCTCAAGAGGTGCGCCCTCTCTGATATGCATTGTTCTGCGGATTTCTTTTGGAATAACCACCCTGCCCAGATCATCAATTCTTCTCACAATCCCTGTTGCTTTCATATATTTATTTCTCCTTAAATTACAAATTGTGTTGTTAGTATCTGTCAGACAAGGAGATTTATACTTTATGATATGTTTTTAAAAAATTACAACCGATTGATAAAAGTTAATCCGCAAGGCTGACAATAACCTTGCGGATTTTGTTTATCTGAATATATTTGCAAACCATCCGATAACTGTTATAACAAGAGCTGAGAAAAACTCAATAATGTTGTCGGCGTTTGTTATATCAGGGTCATAGTGATTTCCTTCATCTGAAGCTGACGGAGTAAATTTAATGTTATCGACTGTCAGACTCGCTTCATCGTCTGAACTGAAAACAAAATCAATATCTTTTACATCGTCAAGCTTTTCGTTAGTGTAGGCCGTTCCGCCCTCGTTGCCGTAAAAATAAAGACGATTAAGATCAAGACTTATTTCATGCCACTGATTATCAGCAGGTATAACAACTGACGGACTTTTTGAACCGTTCACATCAGGGGCATACCAGGAAACGCTGTTGACATAAAATCTTACACCTTTGAGAGTAATGTCTTTATCAGAATTGTTGCGGACATAAAAACGCATTGTTCCGTAATCTGAATAATCACAGTCAACATCACGGAAAGCTCTGTTTTTAGCTTCAAGATTAATCATAGGGCTTATTAAAAACTTTTTGGCTGAGCCTGATTTTTTAATATTGACACCGTCATCTGTGAAAGAAATATCGGCATTGTCACCAAGCCATGTGGGGTAATAAGCAGCATAGGGGTCAACATCAAAGTGCCACGATTCACTCACATCGCAATCTGCCCAGGGTTTATCGGTCCAATAATGAGTTCCCACAGCTTCATTTGTTACAAACACACTTACAGGCAAGGTAAGACTTCCGTTGTAAGTTGCATAAAGGTCAGCGTTGAGATTAGTTGTGTAATAAGCGTAAGTTGCAGAAACGGGATTTTTAACATCATCACTATATATTCTTACCGTATCAGGTGATACAATTTCAGCGTCTGCGCTGACATAAATTCCGTCATCTGAACAAACAGCAAAGCCTTTGAGCACTTTACCGCCTGAACTGAGTCCGTCACCGACATTGTTAAAAGTAACATAAACGCTTGAATTTTTAATCTCTGTTGATTTAACTGTTGGCGCTGTGTAATCGGGGTAACAATCATAAACAAGCCCTGCAGCGGCAAAAGCCATTCTTTCACCCACCTCTTTTTTACACTCGGGGTGAATTGAACCTGCCTCAGGCAGGTATGTCGGTGCAACATCATGAATTGAAATAACTGCTCTTGAATCAGGTCTTTCCGACTGAATCTGAGTGAAAGAAATGTTTCTGTTAAAAAGAATAAGGTTATCGTCAGTATAATTATATGAAGCCAACTGAGTAAAAATTATGGGAAGAAGTCCGTCATCAAAATTAAAAAGCTGAGAATATGATCTTTGCATCAGATCAAATGCGGCAGCATACTCTTCATCAGACCAACCGAGCATAACATCACTCTCGCCCTGATACCATATCATACCTGAAACGGCAAAATCTCTGATGCCTTCCATTTTCAGATTATAGTTGGTGGTCATATCGTGATAAACGTTGCGACCGGCTTCGGTCCATGAGCTTTTTTCCAGATATGTACCTCTTGAAACAAGTGCATTTTTAACCACGGGGTCAGAGTCAATTGCTTCTCTTGAAAGCCAGGCTGCTATTGTTGTTCCGCCCAGAGGCACATTGATAATTCCCACAGGCACATCAAGATTTTCTTTAAGCTTTTCAGCAAAATAATATGCCACAGCGCTCATTGAGTAAACGGCCTCGTTTTCACCGTTGAGCCAGAACGCACCGGGAATTTCTCGCTGAGGGTCAACAGGAACAAGCTCTTTTGAGCCTTTGTAGGCAGGAATATCGGGAACATACAACACACGCAGCCATTTGTTGAGCTTGGCTTTAGCGTTATACAGATCTCTGCCGTATTTTGCCTGAGCAAGAGGATATTGCATATTGCTCTGCCCGTTTGCTATCCAGAGTTCACCAAAAACAATGTTATTGAGAGTCCGGAACTCAACACCGTTGACACTTAAAATAATTTTATACTCTGTAAATCCTCCCTCGGGAGCATCGACACCAACAGAAAATTCACCGTCAGCGCCAACAGTTGTTTCACTTTCAAAAACAACATTTTCACCGCTGACAAGCTCAAGGGATATCAGATCGCCTGATTTTCCCGTGCCTGAAATATATGATGTTTTGTTTTGTTGAAGCAACATTCCGTCGCCATAAACAGAATACAACCCGGTTTCAACCATTTCCTGAGCATTAGCCATAGGAACAAAGTTAAAAACAAGAATTAAGATTAGTAAAAAACAAATCAGTTTTTTCATCTCATCGCCTCCTGAAAACATAATATCATTTACAAAAATTGATGTCAACTATTTGCATTTTTACTTTGGTGTGGTATAATGATTCTGTGTAATCTTAAGAAGGGGTGAAACAGTATGAAAAAGCTTATTTCCTGGAATGTCAAC
>JAZRME010000345.1:0-3993 GCA_045647325.1 Acutalibacteraceae bacterium
GTGACCTCTGACGGAATACCTGTTTTTATAAAAAATCTTGGTGGTGAGCATTATCGTTATAAAAGAGGATACAGAAATGTTATCAATAAGCAGATTGAGTTAAATAATCAGGGTAAGTTCTGCCCTCTTGCTATTGAAACATCAGGCCATGCCGCTTTTAAAGAAAATTATTATCTCGATGACGGTGCATACCTGATGACAAAGATAATTATTTATCTTGCCAAAAATGGTGCCGACGCAATCAAAAGCGTGCTCAGTAACCTTCCTCAGCCCAAAGAAGCTGAAGAATTGCGATTCAACATCACTTGTGAGGATTTTAAAACCTATGGAAATGAGGTTCTTGAAAGGCTGGTTGAATATTTCGGTGACAAAAAGGGTTGGATGATTGCTGACGATAACCGCGACGGAATACGAATTTCTGCCGACAAACAAAATGGTGACGGTTGGATTTTGCTTCGCCTCAGCGTACATGACCCTGTAATGCCGTTTAATGCCGAAAGTAACACTATCGGTGGTGTGAAACAGATGATTAACGAGTTTTATAATTTTATAAAAGAACAAAAACATCTTAATTTAACATCTTTGAAAAAATTTTAAAATAATTCAAAAAAAACACTTGCATTTTATGAAAACTTGTGTTATCATATAATGCGTTCCGGGTGTGGCGCAGCTGGTAGCGCGCTTGACTGGGGGTCAAGAGGCCGTGAGTTCAAGTCTCGCCACTCGGACCATATAAACCACTAAAGCAAAAGCTTTGGTGGTTTTTTCTTTTTACTGATAAATAATTCTTCGCTGTGCTGAGCTGTCTGTTTTTTTTTTGCAAAATTAAAATCTCAGACAAATAATTTACAATAAATTTGACATAATCTGAATTTATGTTTATTATATAGTAAAAAATATTTGGAGATGTTTTTATGACTGCTACGTTCGGAACAACTTATGTTATTTTTAAAAAATGTGTGTCGCTGATAGCTGCCATTATGTTGCTTGTTGTCGGTGCTGACGAAAAAAACACACCTGCCCCGGTGGGTGCTGATGTTATTTCAAAAGATACCTATGTTTTATATGATTATCATATGACTTCTCAGGGTGTTACAAACGACGGTGAATTTTTCTATTTCAGCGGCAATAAAAATCTCGGCAAAGCTGACATTGAAACCGGTGAGATATTCCGTATCACTACAAATGCAATTCCTGATGAACTTGAAGAAATGGGCTATGATCACATTGGTGGTCTGAGCTATTATAACGGAATTGTTTATGCTGCTGTTGAAGACGGCCCTGATTATGAGCGTTCTTGTATAGTTTTGTATGATGCCGAAACGCTGAAATACACCGGCAAGTATTATCCTCTTCCCTATGAACTTCATAAAGAGGGTGTTCCATGGTGTGCGGTAGATGTTGAAAAGAATTATCTTTATACCGCTGAATGGACAAATGCAACTGTCCTCAACGTTTTTGATCTTGACACTCTGACACTTGTTAAAACAATCCCTCTCTCTCAACCGGTGGACAGAGTTCAGGGCGCAGAAATGTTTGACGGAAAGCTTTATATGTCTTGTGATGAGCTTGACGGCAACAAACATATTTATTGCGTTGATGTTGAAAGTGGTGATGTTCAGGTTGCTTTCACAAGAAATATGGGTGTTAATATTGAGGCAGAAGGTATGACAGTTTATGCTGATGAAGACGGTGAACCTGTTTTCTGCGTTCTCGACAGAGGGGAACGACGCAAGAGCACTAATCTTACAAGATACTGTCTTGCAGACTGATAAGGTAATATAAAATCGCAATTGAGTATTCATAAGGGGATTACTTGTGAATACTCAATTTTTTTGCTCCGGACAGACTTGGTCAGATAGTTGTATATGTGAACAGTTTTGTCAGAAACGGTATATTTTTACTATCAAGAGGTATTATTAACACCTAAAAACATTATATAGCAAAAACTAATTTTCAAAATTTATTGAATAAAATAAAATAATGATGTATAATTATACTGCGATACTTATGAAATGGGGTGAAGTATCTATGAATATATTGCATATGAAGTATGCTGTCGAGGTTGCAAAGGTCGGTTCACTGAATAAAGCGGCTGAAACATTGTTGATTGCGGCGCCTAATATAAGCCGTTCAATCAAGGAGCTTGAGTCCGATATCGGAATTTCGATCTTTGAGCGTACTGCAAAGGGTATGGAGCTTACTCCCGAGGGCGAAGAGTTCATTAATTATGCAAAAGGTATTCTTAATCAGATTGATGAGGTTGAGAATTTTTATAAAAAAGGTTCAGTCAAAAAGCAGAAATTTTCAATTTCTGTGCCCAGAGCCTGTTATATTTCAGAGGCTTTTGCGCAGTTTTCAAAATCACTTTCTAAAGAGGCTGCTGAAATTTTTTATAAAGAAACCAATTCTCAGCGCACAATCCGAAATATGCTTGAGCATGACTATAAGCTCGGCATTATAAGATATGCAGAGAATTACGATAAGTATTTTAAAACAATGCTTGAAGAAAAAGGCTTTTGTTATGAAATGGTTACTGAGTTTTCTTACTCTCTTATAATGAGCGCTGACAATCCTCTTTCACAAAAAGATATAATTACATTTGATGATCTGGCTGATTTTATAGAAATAGCACATGCCGACCCTTATGTTCCGGCAATGCCTCTTTCAAAAGTTGTTAAGGAGGAGCTTCCCGATAACATTGAGCGACGCATATTTATATTTGAAAGAGCAAGTCAGTTTGATTTGCTTTCTAATAACCCTGAAACTTTTATGTGGGTTTCACCGGCGCCTGACAGTTTGCTCAAACGGTATAACCTTGTTCAGAAAAAATGTGTGGACAACAAAAAAATATATAAGGATGTTCTGATTTATAAAAATGGATACAAATTATCAAAGCTTGACAGGCAGTTCATTACTGAGCTGTGTGAATCCAAAAGAAAATATCTGTAATATGAGTTTTTTAAACCCGGTCTCTTAATTGAGATCGGGTTTGCTTTTTGTATTCGATAATAGTGTTATCGATATTGATAATACCGATTATACATTTTAAGAATTCCCGAAAGCAGAATACAATGTTAAAATATTAACGAACTTAAACAAGGAGGGATTGGAATGTGCAGAAACGGTATATCAAAAGCAACACTCAGCAGAATACCGATGTATCTTGAACTGCTCAAAAGTCTGCCTGAAGAAAGATATGAATATATATCAGCGACGGCAATAGCCAAAAAGCTTTCCCTCGGTGAGGTTCAGGTGAGAAAAGACCTTGCGTCAATCAGTGGTACGGGAAAACCCAGACTCGGTTATCTGACGAAGGAGCTTATTAAAAATCTCGAAAATACCATTGGCTGTGATAACTGTACGCTGGCAGTTTTAGTCGGGGCAGGGAAGCTTGGTAAAGCGCTTCTTGATTATGATGAGTTTGAAAAATTCGGCATTAAAATTGCAGCAGCCTTTGACAGTAATGACAAAGAAATAAGCATAAACGGAAAAATCAGGATTCATCCAATAAATGAGTTTGATGATTTCTGTAAAAATAATAAAATACAGCTCGGTATTATAACGGTCGGTACAGGCTCAGCTCAGGCAGTATGCGATAAAATGACCGAATGCGGAATTGTGGGAATACTGAATTTTGCTCCTTGCAATCTGAAAGTACCTGCAGGTGTAATTCTTAATAACGAAAACCTTGCGCTTTCATTAGCGCATCTTAATAACCAAATAAACAAATAAATAATATTATTTAGGAGGATAAAAATGGAAACAAAAAATTACGCAATTGTAGATAGCGTTGAAAAGCTTCAGGAAGCTATCGCAAACACAAGAGAAGCTCAGCAGAAGTTCGCTACCTACACACAGGAGCAGGTTGACAAAATTTTCCTTGCAGCAGCATCTGCAGCCAACAAAGCAAGAATTTCACTTGCTAAAATGGCAGTAGCAGAAACAGGCATGGGCGTTGTTGAAGATAAAGTTATCAAAAACAACTATGCT
>JAZRME010000346.1:0-4791 GCA_045647325.1 Acutalibacteraceae bacterium
AAATACTGAATTTCATCAAGGTATAAAAGCACACCATTGATTGCCTCAAAGGTATCAAGCTGAGCAACAATGGCCTTGATGTCTGCAGTGCCTGCAGTTGTGCCGTTAAGTTTGCAGAATTTACGGTTAGTGGCCTTTGCAATAATATTGGCAACAGTTGTTTTGCCCACACCTGACGGACCATAAAAAACAAGATTCGGCAACTCTCCCGATTCAATTATATTACGAAGAGGCTTCCCCTCACCGATAATATGCTTCTGCCCTACAACCGCATCAAGAGATTGAGGTCTTATTTTTTGTGCCAGAGGCTCATACATAAAATCACTCCTTGCCAAAGTATTTTATCACTTACTTGCGTTGCCGTCAATAACAAAAGTCGCAGAAAACTCTGCGACTTTTTGATTATTAGTTTTTATTTTTTAATTCAAAAATTTTCTCTTTGATGCGGCTTTCTTTCTGTTTTCCGCCTTCATACGGTTCTTTGTCAGTAACGAAGAATTTACTGGGTGGAGAAACAATATTGATTGCCTGAGGAACAACGGAAATCTCAACATCTTTATGCTTACCACCATATTCACCGTCAAAGGTCCATGCGACATCGTCTTTAGCGGTAATTTTAAGATTCTTGGTTTTGAAAGCAATAATATGCTTACCGTCATAATCCTGATTCCTTACCTTCATGGCAAGGTCAAAGAAATCAAGAGGGGTTTTAACACCTCTTACAAAAAGGCACTCAAGTTCTCCGTCGTTGAGTTTAATGCCCCACTTGTCATAGCCGAAGAAACCGCCTACACGGTTGGTGTTGGAAATTGCACCAAAATAGAATGTATCGTCAATTATTCCTCCGTCATATTCTATTTTCATTCTATACTTCTGAAGCTTTCTGAAGTTTCTTAAAAGGTCAACAAAAACAACTTCAAGAACATAAGCTGTGTGGCCGAGAAGGTTTTTAAGCCACTGTGAGGTTGCATATGCTGATTCACTACCAAAGCCGAAAGAAGCTATGTAAGAGAAATAATTATCATTGAAAGTACCGATATCGTAAGTATTGATGTACCCCTTCTGATAAAGGTCAATCTGTGTTTCAATTTCTCTGGGCACACCAACAGTTGCGGCGAAGTCATTGGTTGAACCCATTGGGAGATACATAATAGGCTTATTTTCACCTGAAGCGAGAACGCCGTTTACAGTTTCGCTGAAAGTTCCGTCTCCCCCGCAACAAATAACAGCCTCGTGACCCTCAAAATATTTCTCGACAAGTCTGGTTGCATCGCCTGCACAGGTTGTAGTCTTCTCAGTCACTTCGTAACCGTTTTTATTAAATGCGCTTACAATCTCACTTGTGCTTACTCTTTTAGAATTCTTACCCGAAACCGGATTATAGACCATAAGAATTTTTTTCATAATAAAACCCCACTGAAATTTTATTAAAAATACTCCAACACTCTCAAAATGATGTAGCCTGCAGGTACGGAGAAAAGAACACTGTCAAGTCTGTCCATAGCTCCGCCGTGAGAGGGGATGAGGTTGCCGAAATCCTTGATACCAACCTCACGCTTAATGTAAGAAGCGGAAAGGTCGCCGATCTGGCTGATGATTGTGCAAAGGAATGCTGCAACAAGAATCTGCCACAAGTCATATGAAACATAATCTCTGCCCAGATACCAGAAAAGAACAACAAATCCCATCGTTATTACAATACCGGAAATTGAGCCTTCAATTGTCTTCTTGGGACTGAGAACCGGGGCAAGCTTATGTTTGCCGAAAAACTTACCGCCAAAGTAAGCAAAGGTATCACAACCTACACCGGCAACAAAGCCTGTTGCAAAAATCACAAACCACTCAGGGAAAGGAAGTGAGCATATATAAACAATAAGAGCAAACGGAATACCGGGATAAAGAATTGTTCCCAGAGTCATAATCGCATCCTGCGCTGTCCGCTTTTTACTTTTCATACAAACGACGAAGGTTGCAATAACCAGAACCATCATCATTGCAATAATAAAAATAAGGTCAAGCTTAAAATATATCATCAGGGTTGAAGCAACGATAAACACCATCGGCACCCATTCGACAATATTACGATTAATGTTTTTGAATGCTCCGCCAATCTCGTGACAAGCAATACAAGCAAAAACCGCAATAAGCAAAAGCGCTGTTTCAGTTGAAATAGCAAAACAAAGAATAACAACGCCCAACAAACCCAAGCCGGTAAAAAGTCTTTTTAACATAAACGCACTTCCTAAAATAACAAGTTGTATATTTTAAACAAAAATATACCTCATAACCAATTATATTATATCACTGATTGATTTATTTTCAAGCGACACTTGGGGGTAAAATGTCGCAATAAAAAACAGATGTCTATTATAATCAAGATCGGCCCCTCCGTAAAGGAAGAGCCGACAGACAGATTATCTCAATTTTATTCCGATTTTGTATTCAAGAGCCTTAAGAATTTTGTTGACATATTTGTCACAATCTTCAGGCATAAGCTCACTGTTACCGGCAGCAAAAGTTATAGCAAAAGCCATACTCTTTTTGCCCTCACCGATTGCTTCGCTTCTGTAAATATCAAAAAGTCTGATATCTGTAACAGCTTTACATGCGTCACGGATAACTGTTTCGATTTCACCACAGGTTGTTGTTTCATCAGCAATAAGAGCAAGGTCACGCTTAACGCTTCTGAAAGGTGAAACAGGTGAATATTTGCAGCTCTCTTCAGCCAAAGCCATAAGAGCATCATAATCAATTTCACCGAAGTAGCATTTCTTAGTGATCTCTGCTTCATCAGAAACCTCATAAGAAAGCTGACCTAACCAACCAATCTTTTTGCCGTTGCATTTAACTGCAGCGCTCACACCGGGGTGAAGGAAAGGTCTGGTTTCTTTTTCATAAGAGAAAGCAACACCAAAATCAGCAGCAACAGCATCAAGAACACCCTTGGCTGTGAAGAAATCTTCATCCTCACCGTAAAGACCAAAAGCAAAACGCTGATTTTCTGTAGGAATTGTTGTAACAGGCTGCTCATTAGGAATAAACACATTAGCAACCTCAAACACTCTGGCAGCCTCGTTGCCTCGTTTCATATTATGAGCAACAATTTTAACTACAGAAGGAGTTATCATTGAACGCATAATTGAATAATTTTCGCTCAGAGGATTGCTGATTTTAACATAATTTCTTTCAGGTGCATCCTCAGGAAGTCTGAGCAAATCAAGCTCGGCAGGAGAATAGAATGAATAATTGATAAGCTCATTGAAGCCCTGAGCAACAACGCACTCTTTAAATTTATTGAGAGCCTTCTGCTTTTTGTTAAGACCACCGCTTGTGATAACAGCGTTTGTCATAAACTTGGGAACGACATTGTCATAGCCATAAACCTTAATAACGTCCTCAGCAAGGTCAGCAGCTGTTCCGTCAAGGTCAGTTCTGTAAGCAGGAGCAATAGCGGTAAGATTGTCACCGTCAACCTCAAGGGTATAATTCTGACGAGAAAGAATATCAATAATAGTTTCTGTGGAAACTTCAATACCGAGAACACCGTTTACAGCGCTGAAAGTTGTGACAACTTTCTGACTTTCTCTTTCAGGGTTTGCGTCAGCATCAACGTGAGTAGCTGAAACTGTGCCGCAGCCTAATTCCTCAACAAGGTGCAAGGCTCTGTCCATAGCAAGGCCTGTTGTATATTCATCAACACCTTTTTCAAAACGGTGAGATGAGTCACTGCTCTGACCGAGAGCTCTTGATGAACGGCGGATATTGCCTCTTTCAAACTTAGCTGACTCAAAGAGAACATCTTTGGTTGTTTCTTTGATTTCTGAATTAAGACCACCCATAATACCTGCAAGAGCGACAGCCTTTTCTCCGTCACAGATTACAAGATTTTCACTGTTGAGAGTGAACTCTTTTTCATCGAGAGTAACAATTTTTTCTCCGTTTTCTGCGCGTCTTACAACAATCTTTTCACCTGCAACATTTGCCATATCAAATGCGTGCATAGGCTGACCCATTTCAACAAGAACGTAGTTTGTGATGTCAACAAAAGTGTTGATTGAGTTAATTCCGCACATTTTAAGACGACGACGCATCCACACAGGTGAACGCTCAATTTTAACATCTTTAACAAAATGAGCAACATATCTGGGGCAAAGGTCAGGAGCTTCAACGCTGACGGTGATGTTATTGTTGTTTGCTGCTTCGTTTGCATTATAAGTGAAATCGGGTGCATTAAGCTTTCTGTCAAGAAGGGCAGCCAACTCTCTTGCAACACCGTAAACATACTGACAATGAGGAAGGTTAGCAGTAACTGAAATATCCATAACCTCATCATCAAGCTGAAGATATTCTTTGACATCCATACCAGGAAGTGCATCTTCACCTAACATCATAATGCCGTAAACTGAAGCGCCGTCATACCAATCATCATCAATGCCAAGCTCTTCGCCTGAGCAAAGCATACCGTCAGACTCGACACCACGGAGTTTACCTTTTTTGATGTTCATAACTTCGTGAGCGCCTGAGTCGTCACCTTTTTTACGGGCATAAACACTTGCGCCGGGAAGAGCAACAGGCACATGGTCACCAACGTTTACATTTGATGCACCTGTGACAATCTGAATGTCTGTGCCGTATTCACCACAGTCAACAATGCATATAACCATGTGATCTGAATCGGGGTGAGGAGTGATTTCTTTTATAACGCCTACCTTGATTCCGCTGACATCGGGAGCGATGGGTTTTCTTTCTTCAACTTCAAGACCGCAGGAAAAAAGACTTTCTTCAATAGTT
>JAZRME010000347.1:0-3074 GCA_045647325.1 Acutalibacteraceae bacterium
CAAGGTTCGGCAGTTCGGTTATAAGCGATCTTTCAATCACCATTTTGACGGTTTCGATTAACTCTTTATTATTGTTAATTATATTGTCATACTTTTTCTTGACATTATAATAAACATTAGGGTTGTTTGCCTTTAAGGTAAGGTCTTCTATTTCGTCCGTGAAATATCTTAATCCGAATTTTTTGAAAAGAGGAAGATATCCACTGTGTGTTTCATCAAGTTTGGAATGAATTTTTTCGCTTGACATACCATCCAAAGTACGAAGATTATGAATTCTGTCAGCAAGTTTAATGATAATAACTCTGATATCCTGCGACATAGCAAGAAGCATTTTTCTTACATTTTCAGCCTGCTGCTCTTCTTTTGTTTTTAAAGAAACTTTGCCTAATTTTGTCAGACCGTCAACAAGAGAAGCTATTTCTTCACTGAAACGCTCCCTGACATCCTGAGTTGTTGCGTCAGTATCTTCAACAATATCGTGAAGCATTGCAGCAATAATAGAGTCTTTATCCATTCCGTAATCGGCAAGGATTTTTGAAACGGCAATCGGGTGAATGATATAAGGCTGACCCGAAAAACGCAGCTGACCTTCGTGAGCATCTCTCGCCCAGATATAAGCCTTGTCTATTTCTTCAATCTCTTCAGGCTCAAGATTTTTTTCAAGAGCTTCACGCAGACCGGCATATTCTTTGTCAGCCGTGTTGCTTAAATCTAATTTTATGTTCATCATTCTACCCCCTCAATAAATTTTTTAAGTTTAAGTATAATCGGTGCTTCCTCAAGATTCACCTTTTTGTTTGTCGGGTTGAGAGTAAGTACACCCTCAGTTTCAAGGATAACCCCTGTTTCTTTCAGAGCCTCAATGCTGACACATACTGCTCCGTAACGATTTTCTGAAATACGGTGACACAAAATTTCTGTATCATAGCCCCAGCTTTCACGGTTTTTTATAAGCCGATAGACCTTAGCCGTCAGCTCACGCTCAGGCAAAAGAGCAAATGCATCATCTTTATAAAGGCTTTCGCCTCTGCAAAGTCTTTCAAAAAGTCTTATTTCAGATAAAAGTCTGTCTTCATCAACTGAATGAAAACGTATATTTTTAATAATTATACTTACGCTGACTCTGCCTAAATATTCATTTCTTTTAACGCTCACGGCAAGGTCAACAACATCGCCTTTTTCATACGGGAACTTTGCCGCAGTGCAGGAAAACATAACAGCCTTGACGGTGTTTCCGTTTTTAGATAAATCAACTCTGATATGTTTACCTGAGCTTATGGGTGTGACACCCTCAACTGTCATATTATAAAGACCGAAAACAGGCTGCGGATTACCTGCGCCGCAAGGCTCCATAGTTTCGGTGATGGCAAGTAAAGTTTCGTTGATTGAATGAATTTTAAGTTTATAATCAATACGCTGAACCATAAACGGCATATCAAAATCACGGGCATAGTCATTGATCGCTTTTCGGAATTCATCAATTCTTGATGAGTCAATGCCGAGACCGGCAGCGAGTTTATGACCGCCGAAATGAGTGAGCATATGTCCTACGGAATTCAGCGCATCATAAAGAGAAAAGCCGTCGATACTGCGCCCCGAACCTTTTGCGTTTTCACCGGTTCTGGTGATTACAATAGAGGGCTTTCCGTATTTTTCAACAAGTCTTGAAGCTACGATGCCTATAACACCGTCGTTCCACCCTTCACCGTCAACAACAAGCACCGAGTCATATTTCATATCAGGTGTTTCTTCAATCTGCTTTAAAGCAAGGGCTGAAATCTCTTGCTCAGTCTGTTGACGGGCAGCATTCTCATCGTTGATTTCTTTTGCAAAATCTTCAGCTTCGAATGAATCCTTGCTCAAAAGAAGTTTCAATCCTCTTTCTGCTGAACCCATTCTGCCGGCAGCATTTATTCTCGGGGCAATAGCAAAAGCAAGTTCTGATGAAGTAGGAATTTTATCTTGTGTGGCGGCAATCTTACGGATGGCATCAATACCTTTTCTTGAAGACATCGCCATATTATAAAGACCACGTCTTACAAAATCCCTGTTTTCATTAGTCAGGGGCATAACATCAGCCACAGTGCCCAGAGCCACCAGATCGAGGTAACTTTCGGTGATCTCGTTCTCTTCGCCTTCCATAGCGCAGATAAGCTTATAAGCAACGCCTGCACCGACATAATCTTTAAAATCAAGATAACAATCGGCTCTGTGAGGGTCAACAACGGCAACCGCATCAGGCAACACATCACCCGGCAGATGATGGTCAGTGACAACCAGCTCCATGCCAAGAGATTTAATATATTCAGCTTCTTCAACGGCAGATATACCGTTATCAACTGTTACAATAAGATTTATTCCGCAATCGCAGAGTTTTTTAACAGCCTCTTTGCTCAGACCGTAACCTTCTGAATGACGGTCGGGTATATAATAAGACACTTTTGCGCCAAGCGACTCAAGATACATATATAAAACAGCCGTAGCTGTCACACCGTCAACATCATAGTCACCAAAAACAGCAATACTTTCAAAATTATCAACAGCCTGACGGATTCGCTCAACAGCCTTTTCCATATCAGGGAAGTCAAACGGATCAGCATATTCGCCCTCTTCAACGCCAAAAAATTCAGCGGCAGAATACACATCTTCAATACCACGGGTGTAAGCAAGTAACACGGCGTGAGGGTCAATATTAAGTTCCTCGGCAGTCTGCAACACGGCATCCTGATCAAAAGGCATTACCTGCCATTTTTTTCGGTTCAAGCGTCTCACCCTTTCAGATTGTATAAAACTCCAGTTTATCAGTTTATTGTAACACTAAAAACAAAAATAATCAAGATTTTGCTGATAAAAACATTCAGTAAGATTTGACGACCGGTGACCAGAAAAAACAACAAAGCTGGTGGCGATAACTTGTAGGGGTCGATGCCCACATCGACCCTTACAGGACCACTTAAAAATTCGCAGAATTCCTCGCCTCCCTCTGACGAGGGAGGTGGATTTTGCGTAGCAAAAGACGGAGGGAGAGATACAAAAAAGCCTTGAAAAAGCAATAAATTTAACGCAAAATCATC
>JAZRME010000348.1:0-3712 GCA_045647325.1 Acutalibacteraceae bacterium
ACCTTGAAGGTGGAGCCCGGGGTATAAAGACCCGACAGCACACGGTTGAGATAGATACCCTCGTATTTCGGATTGGTGTCAATATCTGACGGTTTGTTCTTGGGGTCATAGGTGGGCGCGGAAACCATACAAATAATTTCACCGTTTTTGTAGTTGTATACGCCTACTGCGCCGTTTCTTCCGTTAAGGGCTTTGTAAGCCGTTTCACAAACGTCGGCATCAACAGTGAGATGAATGTCGTTGCCCTTTCCGTATTGAACAATGGAAGAAATTCCGTTAACAAAATCGTAGCCCGTGAGGGTGTGGCGGTAGGTGTACTGAACGCCTGTTGCAATAAATCCGTTAAGGTCACCGATTGTGTGAAGAGTAGATTTTCTCACAGAGGAGCTTTCACTGTATCTGCGTTTGCCGTCAACGGTATGTGCAAGCACATCGCCGTCACGGTCATAAATTGCGCCTGCGGCAGAAATACTTCCGTCGGAATAAAGATGGCGGTTAGCCTTGTTGGTTGCCCAGTCGGAGCCATTCATTATAAATGTATATAATAATATACCGAAGCCCACAAAAAATGCAATCAACACAAAGTAAAGCACATAGGCTCGTCCTGTGGTGTTTTTCATTTTGCTGTTCGCCTCCTTCTCTTGCTGACGGGGATGTCATCGGGGTAAAGAGGGTGGTCGGGCAAAATCGTTTCGGATAGCTTGGGATAGGTGTGGATATCGGCAGCTTTTATAAAGGCCAGCAATCCCCAGGAGCAAAGCATACTTGTTCCGCCTCGGCTGATAAAGGGGAGAGTGACTCCCGTAAAGGGGAGCAAATCCGTTACACCAAAAATATTGAGCGCCATCTGAAAAAGAAGCATGCCTGATGCGGCACAGGTTGCTATGGCATAAAAAGCCGAACGTGTGTCACGAGCGGTTTTAACAGAATAAATCACAAGAAAAGCGAAGCAAAGCATAATTGCAAAAGCCAGAATCAGCCCCCACTCCTCGCAAATCATACCAAAAACGAGGTCGGTGGTAGAAGCAAATGTGCCTTTAAGCTTGCCTTTGCCGATGCCGAGACCGAAAAGACCTCCGCTCGCAGAATAAATCAAGGTTCTTGTCTGCTGCATGCCTTTGCCGTACATATCATCCCAGATGTGACGGTAGGTTGCGAAACGGGCGGCAACGGTGGATTTGAAATAAATAATCATCACAGCACCGAGCACTGCGCCTGCACAGATGAGCGCAATGGTTCTGAAATCGCCGGAGCGCATAAATGCTATAATAATGAAAGTGAAAAAGAAAACTAGAGCTGTGCCGAAATCTCTCATAAGAAAGAGGAAGCCGACACACACCATTGAAAAGATGATGTGTTTGGTGATACTTCGGGTGCGCTGAAGCTTGTCCAAAGAGGCGGCGCCGACAAAAATAAAAGCAAGCTTAACAACTTCTGACGGCTGAACGGAAATTCCTGCAATCTCAATCCAGTTAAGTGTGCCGTTTGTGGTTTCGGCAAGAACAATGTTCAGCGCAAGCAGACACACCGCGAGAATGCCGATGGGGGTTCTCAGCTTCATTACAATATCTGAACGGCGCAACACCGCCAGCATAACAATGAAAACGACAAGTCCCAACAGGATGGCGACTCCTTGCTTGATTGCGTAGCCTGAGTCAACGCTTGCGCATACCGTCAGTCCGATTCCCGAAAGGAAAAAGCCGATAACCTCAAGCTCCATATGTTTTTGGTTAAAGAAAGCGGCGGCTGCAAAAAAATAAATATACTCAATGAAGATATATCCCAGCAGAACAGCGGCCAGAATCCAGTCAAACTCGTCTTTACGGAGCAGAACGGTGAATCCCGTGATTATCTGAAAAAAGCCCACAACTGTCATAACCGGATACCAGTTGAAAGGGCGGCAGGTTTCCTGTGTCAAGCGTTACACCTCCTTGTGCTTTTTGATTATTATATCACCTTTTGCCCGATTGTCAAAACGTAATTATACATTTATATAAAAGAAAGCGCATATTTGGTGTGTGCAATCAGCTGCATACACAAGTTGTGGAAATGAACAAAAAAATAAATTATTTTTGTAAATTTTCCTTGACAAAAAGGGGTATAGGTGTTAAAATACTCGTACCTCTTAAAGAGGGTTCTTTTTTTGTGCCCTGATTCAAAAGCTTACAGGGTAGAGCTTTTGACAAGAGGGAGGCTAAAATTCCGGGTAAAACCCGGTTAAACGGAGGTGCCGATATGAGAGTAAAAGTTACCCTTGCGTGTACAGAGTGCAAACAGCGCAACTATGACACAATGAAAAACAAGAAGAACACACCGGACAGGTTGGAGATGAACAAGTATTGCAGATTCTGCAAGAAACACACTCTCCACAGAGAAACAAAGTAAGCGGAGGTTACATTTATGGCTAAACATGAAAAATCCGAAGCTGCTGAAAAGATTGAAAAGGCCGTTAAAGAAAAGAAGGCCGGTGCTCCCAAAGTGAAGAAGGGCAATCCCTTCAAGCGTGCGGGCAAAGCCATTGTTAAATTCTGCAAAGATTTCAAAGGTGAAATCAAGAAGATTACATGGCCCGGTGCTAAGATGGTTCTTAAGAGCACACTCGTTGTTCTTGTTTCAATCGTTGTTATCGGTTTGGTTGTTTTCGCAATTGACCTTGGTCTTTCCGAGGGCATCAGCGGACTTGAAGGTCTTGCACAGAACTACAAGACAAGCCAGTCAGCTGACGAAGAAAAGAGCGAAAGCGCTGAAACTGAGAAAACTGAAGAAACAAAATCAACAGAAGCAAGTGCTGAATAATCTTGTTAAAACTGGCTGATTTCGGAGGAAAAGCAATGTCTAATAACTCCAGATGGTATGTTGTTCATACCTACAGCGGCTACGAAAACAAGGTAGCCGGAAACATTGAAAAAGTCGTTGAAAACCGCGGTATGCAGGATCTCATTCTTGAGGTTAAGATTCCTACCGAAACTGTTGTTGAGGTTAAGGAAGACAAAACCAGAGAGGTTGAGCGCAAGCTTTTCCCCGGTTATGTAATGGTTAAAATGGCCGTTGATTTTGACGACAACGACCTTCCTGTTATCAGCGATGAAGCCTGGCTTGTTGTCAGAAACACCAGAGGTGTTACGGGCTTTGTAGGCCCCGAAAGCAAGCCCACCCCCCTCACAGAGGAAGAGGTTTATCGCTTGGGCGTTGAAAAGCGCACAGTTGAGGTCAACTACGCTGTCGGAGATACTGTTAACATCGTTGACGAGATCTTTGACGGATTCACAGGCAGAGTTGAAGAAATTGACGCAGAAAACAATATGGTCCGCGTTACGGTTTCAGCTCTTTTCGGCAAGGAAACCATGGTAGAACTTGAGCTTGACCAGGTTGAACCCATTGCCGACTAATCAACACTGATAATTAACGGTCCGCCGTTTAATTATATGCGTATCTTTACGCATGGAGCTCCGGCTCCCTGTGGGAGGAACATAAATTTTTTCAGATGTTCCGCCATAACCACATATTTTTGGAGGTGCAAGAAATGGCTCAGAAGGTTGTAGGCTTTATTAAGCTTCAGATCCCCGCCGGCAAAGCAACCCCGGCTCCACCCGTTGGTCCTGCATTAGGTCAGCACGGTGTAAACATCATGGCGTTCACAAAGGAATTCAATGAGCGCACAAAGAACGATGTAGGTCTTATCATTCCTGTTGTTATCACAGTTTATGCAGAC
>JAZRME010000349.1:0-18842 GCA_045647325.1 Acutalibacteraceae bacterium
CATTGTTGTTACAGATATCCGCACAGCTGAGATGACAAAGGTTGTTGAAAATACTTTCCGTGCCGTCAATATTGCTTTTGCAAATGAACTTGCAAAAATCTGCCGTCACGATAATATGGATGTTTATGAGATTATAAAAATCTGCAATATGCATCCCAGAGTCAATATTCTTCAGCCGGGTCCCGGTGTCGGAGGTCATTGTATTTCAGTTGATCCCTGGTTCCTTGTGGGTGATTATCCCGGTCTTGCTAATGTAATCAAAGAGTCTATGAAAATAAATGACAGTATGCCTGATTTCGTTCTCAATCGTATTTATGAGATAATGAAAGAAAAAGGCATCAGCGATGTGTCACGTGTGGGGCTTTACGGTCTTACTTATAAAGAAAATGTTGATGATATGCGTGAGTCGCCCACACTTCAGCTTCTTGAAAGTCAGGAGCGTCATCTTGCAGCGCCTCTGAAGGTTTATGACCCGTTTATCACACAGGATGTTGTAAAAAATCAGTATCACGATTTTGATAAGTTCCTTTCAGAAACTGACCTTATTGTTATAATGGTTAAGCATAATGAAATCAAAGAAAAAATGGACAAGCTCAACGGAAAGGTTGTTCTTGATTGTCACAATATCTGCGATTTACCGGGAACATATCATATTTAGTAATATCAAATAATTTAAACGCGGGAGAATAATATGAAAACAGTAATGCTTGTTTTTGGAACAAGACCCGAAGCTATCAAAATGTGTCCTCTTGTCAACGAGCTTAAATCAAGAGAGAGCATCCGAACAGTTGTCTGTGTAACAGGGCAACACCGACAGATGCTTGATCAGGTGCTTAATGCTTTTGATGTGGAGCCCGATTATGACTTGTCTATAATGAAAGCAGGGCAGACACTTTTTGATATCACAACCAATATTCTCAATAAAATAGGTAGTGTTCTTGATGAAGTCAGACCCGATGTGGTGTTGGTTCACGGTGACACATCAACCACTTTTGTGACGGCTCTTGCTTGTTTTTATAAACAGATTCCCGTGGGCCATGTTGAAGCAGGTCTTCGTACATATAACATCTATTCTCCCTATCCTGAAGAATTTAACCGTCAGGCTGTAGGCATTGTAGCCAAATATAATTTTGCGCCTACAGAGCTTTCAAAACAAAATCTTCTCAACGAGGGTAAAAATCCTCAATCAATTTATGTCACAGGCAACACAGCTATTGACGCTTTAAAAACAACGGTTCGTGAGGATTATACTCACCCCGAACTCGAATGGGTGGGTGACAGCCGTCTTATTGTTATAACAGCTCACCGCAGAGAAAATCTCGGCGAACCGATGCACAATATGTTCCGGGCCATTCGCAGAATAATGGACGAACATCCTGATGTCAAGGCTGTTTATCCGATTCATATGAACCCTGTTGTTCGTGCTGCCGCTGACGAAGAGCTTGGTGATTGTGACCGTGTTCATATAATCGAGCCGCTTGAAGTTCTCGACTTTCATAATTTTCTTGCCAGAAGCTATCTGATACTTACCGATAGTGGCGGAATTCAGGAAGAAGCCCCTTCATTGGGTAAGCCGGTTCTTGTTATGAGAGATACTACAGAGCGCCCTGAAGGAATTAAGGCAGGAACGCTTAAACTTGTAGGAACAGATGAAGATGTGATTTACAAAAACTTCAAAGAACTTCTTGAAAACAAAGATGCATATAATGCTATGTCTTTGGCAAGTAATCCGTATGGTGACGGTTTTGCTTGCAGACGAATAGCTGATATTCTGGAAAAAGAATAAAAACGGAGGTATAAAAATGTCCTTATTTACAAATAAAACTTTACTTATTACCGGTGGTACCGGTTCTTTCGGCAACGCTGTTCTTAACAGATTTCTTCGTACAGATATCGGTGAGATTCGCATTTTTTCCCGTGATGAAAAAAAGCAGGATGATATGCGCCATGAATTTCAGACAAAAATGCCTGATGTTGCAGATAAAATCAGATTTTATATCGGTGATGTCCGTGATATCGCATCAGTAAAAAATGCTATGTACGGTGTTGATTATGTTTTTCATGCAGCTGCCCTTAAACAGGTTCCGTCTTGTGAATTTTTTCCGATTGAGGCTGTTAAAACCAATGTTTTAGGAACAGAAAATGTGCTCACAGCTGCTATTGAAGCCGGAGTAAAAAATGTTGTCTGCCTTTCTACCGACAAAGCTGCATACCCTGTAAACGCTATGGGAACATCAAAAGCTATGATGGAAAAGGTTGTAGTTGCAAAAGCACGAACAACTAAAAACACAAAGATCTGTTGCACAAGATACGGTAACGTAATGTGCTCCAGAGGTTCTGTTATTCCTTTGTGGATTGAACAGATCAGAAGCGGTAACCCCATCACTCTCACAGAGCCCGGCATGACCCGTTTTATTATGTCGCTTGATGAAGCTGTTGATCTTGTTCTTTTTGCCTTTGAACACGGTGAGTCAGGTGATATTCTTGTTCAGAAAGCACCTGCTTGTACAATCAAAACACAATCAGAGGCTGTTTGTGAGCTCTTTGGCGGAAACAAAGACGATATCAAAGTTATCGGTATCCGCCACGGTGAAAAAATGTTTGAAACACTTCTCACCAACGAGGAATGTGCCCAGGCGATTGATATGGGTGAGTTTTATCGTGTTCCTTGTGACAAGAGAGGGCTTAATTATAATAAATATTTCAGTCAGGGAGATGTTGAAAGAAACACTCTTACTGAGTTCAGTTCAAATAACACTCAACTTCTTACCGTTGAAGAAACAAAAGCAAAAATTGCTGCTCTTTCTTATATTCAGGAGGAGCTTGCCAAGGGGACAAGATAAATGAAAATTCTGGTTACAGGAGCAGAAGGTTTTGTAGGAAAAAACTTTTGTGCCTCGCTTAAAAATATACGTGACGGAAAAGATAAAACCCGTGAAGCCGTTTGCATTGACGAAATATTTGAGTATGATATAAATACCGACTCTGCTTTATTAGATAAATTCTGCGCTGAAGCTGATTTTGTTTTTCACTTTGCAGGTGTCAACCGTCCTCAGTCTCCTGAGGAATTTATGCAGGGGAATTTCGGTTTTACATCAACGCTTCTTGACACATTAAAAAAGCATAAAAATACCTGCCCTGTTGTGATTTCTTCTTCAATTCAGGCTACCTGTATAGGCAGATATGACAGCGATTACGGCCGAAGCAAAAAAGCAGGTGAAGACCTTGTTTTTGCTTATGGTGAAGAAACAGGCGCAAAGGTATTGGTTTATCGTTTTCCTAATCTTTTCGGTAAGTGGTGCCGACCAAATTACAACAGCGCCGTTGCCACTTTTTGCAACAATATAGCCAATGATTTGCCTATTGTTGTCAATGACAGAAGCACTCAGCTTGAGCTTCTTTATATAGATGATCTTGTGAGTGAAATGTTAGATGCAATTGAAGGCAAGGAGCATTATTGTACATTTGACGGAATCAATACCATTCTCACCGATGAGGGCAGATATTGTGCTGTTCCGACAACGAGCAAGGTTACTCTCGGTGAAATTGTAGATTTGCTTGAGAGCTTCAGCTCTCAGCCGACAACCCTTGTTATGCCGGAAATTCCCGAAAATTCTTTTGCAAAAAAATTATACAGCACCTATCTTTCATATCTTCCCAAAGAGAAAGTGTCGTTCCCGTTAAAAATGAATGTTGACCCGAGAGGCAGCTTCACAGAGCTTCTCAAAACTGCTTCCTGCGGTCAGTTCTCTGTTAATGTTTCAAATCCCGGAATTACAAAAGGTCAGCATTGGCATCACACAAAGTGGGAATTTTTTATCGTTGTCAGTGGTCACGGTCTTATTCAGCAGCGCAAAATAGGAACTGATGAAGTTCTGAATTTTGAAGTCAGCGGTGAAAAAATTGAGGCTGTGCATATGCTGCCGGGATATACTCACAATATTATAAATCTGTCAGAAACTGAAAATCTTGTGACAGTGATGTGGGCGAATGAGCAGTTTGATCCGGGTCATCCCGACACATTTTTTGAAGTAGTGGAATAAGTATAAACATCCTTTAAGAAAGGGTTTTAATATGGATATTAAACTTGATTACAGTGATATAAGTTTTAAAAATAATGGCAAAATAAAGTTGTTGATTATTGTAGGTACAAGACCTGAAATTATCCGCCTTTCAGCGGTTATCAACAAGTGCCGTCAGTATTTTGATTGTATTCTTGCTCACACAGGGCAGAATTATGACTACAACCTTAACGGAATTTTCTTCAGAGACCTTAAACTTGGCGACCCTGAGGTTTATATGAATGCTGTAGGCGATGACCTCGGTGCAACCGTAGGCAACATTATCAACTGCTCATATAAGCTTATGGCTCAGATTAATCCCGATGCTCTGCTTATTCTCGGTGACACAAATTCATGTCTGTCAGCTATTGCTGCCAAAAGACTTCATATTCCTATTTTTCATATGGAAGCCGGTAACCGTTGCAAGGATGAGTGCCTTCCCGAAGAAACAAACCGTCGCATAGTTGACATAATTTCTGATGTTAATCTGGCTTATAGTGAACATGCACGTCGTTATCTTCACGAGTGCGGTCTGCCTAAAGAAAGAACTTATGTAACAGGTTCACCTATGGCTGAGGTTTTACACAGTAACCTTGATGATATTAAGGCTTCTGATGTTCATTCAAGGCTTGGTCTTGAAAAAGGAAAATATATTTTGCTCTCTGCTCACAGAGAAGAAAATATTGATAACGAAAAGAATTTTATCAGTCTGTTTAATGCTATTAATAAAATGGCTGAAAAATATGATATGCCTGTTTTATATTCTTGTCATCCCCGAAGCAAAAACAGACTCGCTAAAAGCGGATTTGAGCTTGATTCCCGTGTTATTCAACACGCTCCGCTCGGTTTTCATGATTACAACTGTCTTCAGATGAATGCTTTTTGCTGTGTATCTGACAGCGGTACTTTGCCTGAAGAAAGCTCATATTTTACATCTGTGGGAAGTCCTTTCCCTGCTGTTTGTATCCGCACATCAACAGAGCGCCCAGAAGCTCTTGATAAAGCTTGTTTTGTGCTTTCGGGTATTGATGAAAACGGTTTGCTTCAGGCTGTTGACGTTGCTGTTGAGATGAATAAAAACAGTGATTACGGTATTCCCGTGCCTGATTATATTGAAGAAAACGTATCAACAAAAGTTATTAAGATAATTCAGAGCTATGTTGGTGTTGTCAACAAAATGGTCTGGAGAAAATTCTGATATTCCATAAATCTGCAGGAGGAAATGATGAACAGAGCTGTTGAAAGATTTGAGTGTATTTACAAAAAAGAACCGCAATACACTGCTTTTACACCTTACAGGGTTTGCCCGATAGGCGCCCATAGTGATCACCAGCTTGGCAAGATTACAGGTTTTGCCATTGATAAAGGAATTCATATTGCCTATGGCCCTAAAGAAAATGGTGTTGTTGAAATTTTATCATTACAGTTTGATAAAAGAGCTCAGTGGCATGTTGAGGCTACTCCTGCTACAAGAGAAGGGGATTGGGCAGATCATCTCAGAGGCGCAACAATTGCCTTGCAAAAGAGATACCCCCTGCGCAGAGGGCTGTGTGCTGTTATTGACGGTGAGTTGCCTATCGGCGGACTTTCTTCTTCAGCAGCAGTTATAATTACTTTTTTATCAGCTCTTTGCAAAATTAACAGAATTTCATTGACAGCCGTTGAACTCATTGAAATATCAAAAGAGGCTGAAAATAAATATGTTGGTGTGGCTTGCGGTAAGCTTGACCAATCCTGCGAAATTTATTGCAAAAAAGATCACCTGCTTTATATGGACCTTCAGGATGACAGCTATGAGCTTATTCCTCAACACCCTGATATGAAGCCTTACAAAATTGCCATTTTTTTCAGTGGAATTGAGCGAAGCCTTGTGGGTTCAGCTTTTAATATGAGAGTTGATGAGTGCCGTAGCGCAGCTTATGCTCTTAAGGCTTATTCAGGTATGGATTACGGCAAGTTTGATGAAACAAATCTTCGTGATGTGCCGTTTGAAATTTATCTTAAATATAAAGACAGATTGCCTGAGCCTTGGCAAAAAAGAGCTGAACATTGGTACTCTGAGTTTGACCGCGTTCAGAAGGGTGCTGAAGCCTGGAGAAATGGCGATATTTCCGAGTTCGGAAGGCTTTCTTCAGAAAGTGGCTATTCATCTGTTCATAATTGGGAAACAGGCTCACCTGAGCTTAAATCTCTTTATGAAATAATAACTCACACAGATGGTGTTTATGGCGGTCGTTTTTCGGGTGCAGGTTTTAAAGGCTGTTGTATGGCTCTTATTGACCCTGCTGATGAAAACAGAGTTGCCGAAGCCGTCAGGAGTGAATATTTAAAAATATTCCCAGACCTTAAAGAAAAGTTTTCAGTGCATATATGCAAAAGCGCTGATGGTGTATCTCTTGAATAATGAGGTAAAATTATGAAATGTCTTATTCTTGCTGCCGGTTATGCTACAAGGCTTTATCCGTTAACGCTCAATTTTCCTAAGCCTTTGCTTGAGGTTGGTGATAAAACTATTCTTGACTGGCTTGTTGATGATATAGATTTGTCAGGTCTTGTTGATGAGTATGTTGTTATATCAAACCATAAATATGCCCATCATTTTGAAAATTGGGCTAAGACAAAAGCTCAGAATATCACAGTTGTTGATGATATGACTGACTCAAATGAAACCCGTCTTGGCGCAGTGAAAGATATTCAGTTTGCTATTGATGAGCTTGGTCTTGATGATGATATGCTCGTTATCGCCGGGGATAATGTTCTTGATTTCAGCCTGACAAAATTCATTGAATACACGCAAAAAAAGAAAACCTCCTGTGTAATGCGATATTACGAGGAGGATTATAATAAGCTTATAAAATGCGGTGTTGTCACAATTGATAATAATGACAAAATTCTTAATATGACCGAAAAGTCGCTTTCACCTGCAACAAATTGGTGTTGTCCGCCTTTTTATTATTACACTAAAGAGGATGCAAAATTAGTTAAAGAAGGCATTGAAAACGGTTGCGGAACAGATGCCCCGGGCAGTTATATCGCTTGGTTGTGTGAGCGATCTGTTGTTCATTCAATGGAGATGCCCGGCAGCCGATATGATATCGGAAACATTGAAAGCTACGAAAAAGTAAAATCGGAATACAAAGGTATAATTCACAAATAAATACTTATCAGAAATAACGGAGATGTCTGCGTGATGAGACATCTCCGTTGAACTTTTTTATTTGTTTTTTTCTCTCATTTCAAGAGCCTGACGGTGAACTTCTTCTTTTCTTTCACCTGTGAGTTTATAAAAGAAAAACGGAACACCTGCGAGGAACATCATAAGACCGTGAACAATTGTATAGAAGAAAAGCATCATAATTTTGGTCTCAAGGCTTTGTTCGGGGTTAGGAACAAGGTCGCTTGGCTGAATATATTGAATAATTGAGTTTTCACCATAAAGCGCAAGAGGTGCGAGGGTACTTGCGATAGTTCCGCTGATAAGCGTACCGATTGAAATAACGAAGGGTAATGAAGCATCAAGACGCTTACCTGTTTTAACCTCAATATCTTCAAGCACATCAGCCTGGAACATTGACGGCAAAAGATTGGATGCGCCGAATTGAAGACCGATAAGGAAAAGAAAAACAATAAACACAATCTGAAGTAATGTGCTTGGATTTTTAAAATAAATATAACCAACAGCAAAGGCAGCGGTGTTAGCGATAACCGAATAAATACCACTTGCAATGTAAAGCACTTTTGCGTTGAATTTTTTTAATAAGAAGTTGATAACAAGCATACCCACTGCAGTGCCTATACCTGTGGGCAGACCAAAAAGAAGGAACTTTGATGTTGAGCCGAGAAGCGCAGCGGCGAGGAAAGGTCCCATATAGTTTGATATGTTTCTGAAACTTTTGAGAGTGTCAGAGATGATGATTGCCCATGCATATTTGTTTTTGAGGATATCACCAAAACCGATAAGGGGATTTTTCTTTTCGGCTGTGTAATTCACACGTTCTTCAACCGAACTCATACCAAGAAGTGTTGTGATAACACCAACAACGCTGCAAAGACCTGCGCCGATAATATACTGAGTGCCTTCGTCTTTCCAGATAAGTCCGATAACAAGCACAATAACAAGAGGGGCAGAGTTGCCTACAGCAGAAGAGATGCTCCTGAAAGAAATAATGTTGTCACGTTCTTTATTGTTGGGGGTTATAACGTTACAAATCATATTGACTGAGTTACCGAAGTTGCAAACAACGCCCCACAAAACAGCAACTGTTACAACATAAATAAAAAGAGTTGAACTTGCTATGCCGGGAGGTGCCCAGAATGAAAGCACAAGCAAAATCCCCATAGGCACAGCTGTCAGCAGAGCAAGTGGCTTAAACTTGCCTCCTTTACCCATTTTGCGCCCGTCAATATACATAACTATAAAAAAGTTAAGCACAAAACAGATAACGCTTGTCAATGAGTTAAAAAGTGCCGCCTGATCCTCTGAAAGACGCAAAACATTAACAAGATATGCGTTTCTGTAAGAGCCGACCATACCTGTCATATTTGTGTAAAAGAAAATGCCTATGAGATAAAGAACAAGACTTTTTGTTTTGACATATTTCTTATTCTGAATCTCTGTAGCTGTTGCTGTCAAATCCATAAAACAACCTCCGTCATTTAGTGTTTTTAGTGTAGCACTATTTTTGAATTAAATCAACATAATATTTCTTAAATAAAATATTATCGTTGCCAAAGCTCAAATAAAGCGCATTTTTACATTGTTTTTTGATTTGTTATATGTTATAATTAATAATGTATAAGTGGGAGTGTTTCCATAAATTCAATTAACCGATTGATTATTTTTTATATAGGAATGGTGGCTTTATATGATTAAGTTATTGCAAAAAATAACGCTTATCATTTTTTCTGTAACTTTAGTGGCTTTTGTTCTTTTCACTATGATTGCTGAGTTCACAACAGACAGAACTCTTCCTGAAATAACAATAGCGACCGAAGAGCTTGAGATCAGCGTTAAAGACAAAAAAGATGTCCTTCTTTCAGGGGTAACTGCCTATGACGGCAAAGACGGAGACATCACCGACAGAATTCTTATTGAATCTGTTTCAAAATTTATTGAACCGGGTTTATGTGAGGTTACTTATGCCGTGGCTGACACTGACAGTCATGTAACTAAAAAAACAAGAACCATTCGCTACACTGACTACACCAAGCCTGAGTTTTATATGAAACGAGCATTGGTTTACTCTGTTGAGGAAGCTCTTGATATCAGATCAGCTGTTGGCGCCCGTGACTGTATTGACGGTGACATCAGCGACAAAGTCACAATTCTCGCAACAGACTATATCGAAAACACAGCAGGTGTATTTACTGTTTCTTTACAGGTGACTAACAGTATGGGTGACAGTATCTATCTTGATGTTACCGTTCATGTTGAGGGTAACGAAACTATGGCGCCTGAAATTCAGCTTGATAAGACTTTGATTTATATCAAGAAAGGTGAAAAACCGATTTTTGAAGATTACATAAAAGAAGTTACTGTCAACGGTGTTTTGATGAAATCATATAACCTTCTTGTTTCTACAAACTTTGATTCAGAAACACCCGGAACTTACAATGTTCATTATTATATTTCCACCGATGGCGGATATGAAGGTCATTCAATTCTGACTGTTGTTGTAGAGGAGTGATAGATTTGAAAAAGAATAATTCGGGATTTTTTATCACTTTTGAGTGGAACAGTCTTATCAAAGACCTTATCCGTTGCTCATGGGCGATTGTTTTGTCTGCGATAATTGCCTGGATGGGTATTCACATTTATGAAAAGAGTGTTTACACCCCGTCTTATGTGAGCAGCGCTGTGCTTATCGTGCGCTCAAAGGTGGGTATTTCCGGCGCATACAGCAACCTTACCGTTTCAGCTGAAATGGCGCAGATTTTTACAAGCGTTTTCAAACAGAATACTATGAAAAAACTCGCTGCTGAAAATGTGGGCCTTGATTCTTTTGACGGCACTATCGAAACCTCTGTCAGCGGTTCAACAAATATGCTTAATATTTCTGTTAAAACAGATGACCCAGAGCTATCTTTCCTGTTGCTGACTTCAATTCTTGAGGTTTATCCCAAGGTGTCTGATGCTGTTTTTACCGACGCAGTTATTGAGATTCTTTCACAGCCAAAAATGCCGACGGTTCCTGCCAACTCGGCTATAACAACTTATCGCAAACATATTATTCTTCTTGCGATGGTGCTTGAGGCTGCGATGGTTATTTTGTTATCGCTTATGAGAGAAACTGTTAAAGAAGAAAAAGGTTTCTCTGATAAAATTGATTCAAAACTCATCGGTGTTATTCTACATGAAAAGCCGCATCTTTCTTTTAAAGAGAGACTTCATAACAAAAAACGAGCTTTGTTGATAAACGATGCTTATTCGAGTCTTAACTTTACAGAAGATTATCAAAAACTTGCTACAAAGCTTGAAATTCCGTATAAAAACGAAAACCGAAAAGTTATCACTATCACAAGTGTAGCTGAAAATGAAGGCAAGTCAACCGTTGCCGTTAATATTTCTCTTGCTTTAGCAAACAGAGGCTATAAGGTTGCCCTTCTTGATGTTGATATTCATAAACCTTCTCTTTATAAAATCTTTGATTTTCATGAAGAAATCAAAGACGATTTTTCAGATGTTCTTGCTAATAAGATAGGACTCGGAAATTTCAGATTTTTCCGTTACAAAAAAAGTTCGCTTTTTGTGGCTTTCAGCCGGAAGGCGCAGTCAAATTCATCAGAAATATTCAGAGGCCCGTATTTTGAAAAATATATTGAAAGCCTTAAAGAGCAGATGGATTTTGTTATTATCGACACAGCGCCTATGTCTGTTTCTGCTGACTCGGTTACACTTTCAATGATTTCTGACAGTACAGTTCTTGTTGTCAGAAATGACTGCGTTCCTGTTAAAGACATCAACGATGCGATTCTGACTATCATTGACGCCGGAGGAAATTTTGAGGGTTGTATCTTAAATAACGCCTACAAACCTTTTAATCTTTTTGGTCAGATGGGTGCTGACGAAAGAGGCGTTTACGGATACAGCAAACAGTACGGCTACGCAAAATATTCAAAATCGATACCGTCAACAGATTTGCTTGATGAAGGCTTCAATGAGGACGATTTTGATAACTCAGACCGTAACAAAGAGGATTGATATTATGGATAACAATAATTCAAATAAAGAAAATGCCTTTTCAACGGTAGATATCCGTGTGTGGTTCAGCGATATCTGGCGAGGTGCTGTCAAATTTGGCTGGGTTGCTGTTGCTCTTGCTGTTTTGTTTGGCGGAGTGCAGTTTTACAGAAGCTATATATGTTTTGTGCCATCTTATCAATCAACAGCAACATTTACCGTTCAGACTGAAAACGAGGTTCTTTCAGGCGATAGCGGTGTATCGGCATATTCATTTTATTATGACAGAGAAACAGCTGACCAGTTAGCGACTGTTTTTCCGAGTATCGTAAGCAACGAGGTTCTCAAAAAGCAGGTGTGTGCTGATCTTGATGTAAAAAGAATGCCTGCCGCAGTGAGCGCAACCTGTGTTACCGGCACCAATATGATAACCCTCACCGCTGAAGGTGATGACCCTCAGCTGACTTATGACACTCTGTTGTCGGTTATTGACAACTATTCGTCTGTTGCTGATTATATAATCGGCAGAACAAAGCTGGTTATGATAAATGAGCCTGTTGTTGCTACAGAACCGTCAAACTCAAATGCGTGGATTATGTCTGTTTTTTACGCTTGTGTTGTCGGCTTCATTTTGGGTGTCGGTTGGATTTTTATCTACGCAAAACTGAGAAAAACAATCCGCACCAAAGAGGATATAAGCAGCGTTCTCAATCAGCATTGTGTCGGTGTTCTGCCTCAGGTTATTTTCAAAAAATACCGTAGAGAAATCAGCAAAAATATTCTTCTTACAAACCCGCTTATCGGCAACGAATTTCTTGAATCGCTCCGACTTTTGCGAAGCTCTGTTCAGGGTTTGCTTGATAATGATGCCAAAACAATGATGATAACAAGCACTTCCCCGAATGAAGGCAAAACTGTTGTCACCGTGAATTTAGCATCTTCTTTTGCGAGGGATGACAAAAAGGTGCTTGTTGTTGATGCCGACTTAAGAAATTCAGGCATCAGAAGTATTCTCGGAGAAACCAAGTTTAACAGAGAGCTTATAAGCGAAAATGAGTTTTTTGTTATTGAACATATTGAAGTGCTTGATTTTGATTTGCTTACTTTTAAGAGTGTGATTGATTCAGTTCAAAAAATCACACGCACAGTTAAGCTCAAAGACTTGTTTTCTATTCTGAAAAATCAATATGATTTTGTTTTTGTTGATACACCTCCTTGCGGAATGATCTCTGACGCAACTATTATTGCCGGTAGCGTTGACAGTGTTGTTTATGTTGTAAGACAGGATGCGGTGCTTCAATCTAATATCCGTTCGGGTATCAGCTCGTTGCTTGAAACAGGAACTGATTTTATCGGATGTATTCTTAACGGCGCTATGGGTGGCTTTGGCGGCTATGGCAGCTATTATAAATACGGCGGATATTACAGATATTACCGTGGCGGTTATTCTTACAGATACGGATATTCAGATAAGTACGGATATTACTCAGGCAATAAGAAAAAATAAGTTTAATTAAAGTGAGATGATAACAATGAAAAAGCCGGGTGAATATGCTCAACTGCTCCGTTCAATAACTGCGGAGTGGAAGTGGCTTTTGCGTTATGTTTCTCACTTCCGTTGGCAGATGGCGCTTTATGTTGTTCTTGGTGTTGTGAGTATTGCTATGGGTCTGAGCGCAAGTGTCGCTTCAAAATATCTCATTGACTCTGTTGTTTCACACAACTCTGATACAATATTAAAAAACGCAGTGTTTGCTATAACTTTTGCTCTTTTTCAGGTCATCACAGGTTCAATTATTTCGAGAATTGCCTCTGTTGTGGGCACTAAGGTGAGCAACAGCATCAGAGAAAATGTTTATGAACATATCGTATATTCTCATTGGGAAGATATAAACAAATATCATTCAGGCGAGTTGCTTAACAGAATTGAGGGCGATGTTTCAGCTCTTGCCGGTAGCGTAATTTCATTTATTCCCGGTGTGTTTACAAAACTTGCTCAGTTTGTAGGTTGTCTTGCAGTTGTTTTATATTATGACCCGGTTATGGCTGCTCTTGCTTTTCTGAGTTCACCGTTTCTTTTGATTACATCAAGGTTTTCAGCCAGAGTGATGCGAAAGTATAACGAACAGGCTCGTAAAATGAACGGAAAAATCTTGTCATTTTATTCTGAATCGATACAAAATATTCAGACCATAAAGGCTTTTGGTATGACCAGACATTATGTTGAGCAGCTTAAAACGAACCTTGTTTTATATCGGAAGCTTCGTCTTGACCATGGTAAGTTTTCGATTATTATGACATTGTGTATGTCTGTTATCGGTCTTTTGGTGACCTATTTATGTTATGGTTGGGGCGTGTGGCAGCTGTGGAACGGCGCCATAACCTACGGAACGATGACTTTGTTTCTTCAACTTTCAGGTCAGCTTACATCATCCTTTTCTGCTCTTGTCAAGCTGTTCCCTGATGCGATTTCAATCGCAACGGCAGCTGGCAGAATTATGGAATTAGTTGATCTTCCCATTGAAACAGATGATGATGGCGAAATGGCAGAGTCTATTCAAAAAAAGGCTGATACAGACGGTCTTATATTAAAATGCGATAATCTTACATATACTTATCGTGACGGAATATCACCTGTTGTCAAAGATATTTCATTTTATGTAAATCCCGGTGAAACAATAGCTTTTGTCGGCCCGTCAGGTGAAGGCAAAACAACAATCCTTCGTCTTATTCTCGGCCTCGTTAAAGCTGATTCGGGTGAAATAACTATGCAGACCAAAGACGGTGAAGTGATCTCTGTGTCTGACAGCACAAGACGATTTTGCGCCTACGTGCCACAGGATAATGCTGTTTTTTCAGGCTGTATTGCAGATAACCTGAGAGTAGTTAAACCTGATGCGACAGATGAAGAAATTGTTACAGCGCTTAAAACTGCTGACGCATGGAACTTTATCAATAAGCTCGAAAAAGGAATTTATACAACGATCGGTGAGAGGGGAGTCAATTTTTCGGAAGGTCAGATTCAACGAATTTCAATTGCAAGGGCGTTGTTAAGAAATGCTCCCGTGCTTGTTATGGATGAAGCTACAAGCGCTCTTGATGCTGATACCGAAAAAACTGTTCTTTCAAATATTATGAAAACTTACCCTAATCGCACTTGTGTTATCACAACTCATCGACCGAGTATGCTTGAATATTGTCAGCGTGTTTATCGTATTAACGAAAATGGCTGTCTGACTGCGGTTAAATAATTTATTAAGATACATCACATCGGTGGTGTATCTTTTTGTTTATATTGTTATTGATTTAAAAGAAACATTATGATATAATCTAACTAATAATAGGGTTTTTGTATATTGTTGAAGGAGTTTCTCTGATGTATAAATTAAAAGACGGATTCATCGTCAGAAAAATCGGAAATCAGTTTATGGCAGTTCCCGTGGGAAGTCGCACTTCAGACATCCACGGAATGATTGCTTTGAGCGAAAGCGGTGCGCTTTTGTGGTCTGCCCTTGAAAACGGAGCTGATGAAGCAACCCTTACTGACATACTTACAGATAATTACGAAATTGAATATTCAGTAGCTTCTCAGGATGTTAAAAAATTCCTCGATGGGTTGCAGAATCAAGGTGTATTGCAGTGATTGAGTGTCAGCGTTTTGGTGATGATTTTTTTGATGTTCTGGGTAATTGGGCAAGGGTGAGCAAAATCCCTCTCAACACCACCTTTGAACTCACACCTTTTTGCAATTTCAGCTGTGTGATGTGTTATATTCGTCTTAATAAAGATATGGCTCAGCAACAGGGCAAAATGCTTACAGCTGACCAATGGCTCGATATTGCCCGTCAGGCTAAAGAGGCAGGGACTCTCCACCTCACTCTGACCGGTGGTGAACCTATGACTCACCCCGACTTCTGGAAGATATACGGTGAGCTTAACAAAATGGGCTTTTTGATTTATATTCTTTCAAACGGCTCTCTTATTGATCAACAGGCTATTGAAAATTTCCGTATTTATGGTATGCCTCATCTGGTTAAGCTTACGGTTTATGGTGCAAGTGATGAAACTTATAAAAAAATATGCGCTTCAGATGATGGTTTTACCCGTGTTTCAAAGGCTGTTGATTTGCTTAAAAATGCAGGTGTTCCTGTTAAGCTGACATCAACAATTGTTAAAGAAAATGCTTGTGATCTGCAACAGATTTATGCTTTTGCCCGTGAAAAAGGCTTATCAATGCAACACACTATTTCAGTTCATAAATCATCAAGAGGTTCTGTTAATTCGGTTGAAACATCAAGGTTTGAGTTTGCTGATTTTCCTGAAGAGGTGACTCTTGAAGCGTTAGAAAACAGCAAGTTTCCACCTGTTGATTCTCCATTTGCCTGGTGCGCAAGTAAGGGTGGAAGTCTGGTAGTTACATGGCACGGCCATTTTCAGCTTTGCACAACGCTGAGCGAACCTTTCGTTCAGTATTCCGGTGATTTTTTGTCTGATTTTCGCAAGTTGAATGATATGCTTGATAATATAAAAAGCCCTGATGAATGTCAGACTTGCCAATGGAAAGAGTTTTGTCAGCGATGCCCCGGCATTTTATGCTCTGAAAGCGGACATCCCGAAAAAACAGACAAAGACTTTTGCCTTATGGCAAAAAGATTGCAGGATTTATATTTAAAGAAAAAGGAGGAAACTCAATTATGAAAAAGAGTTATATTGCCCCCGAAAGCCGACTTATCAAAGTGAGTCTTGCTGAAAACATCGCTTATTCCAGCGGTGTTGATGAAGTTGGTGGTACAATTTCTATTTTGTTTACTGATCGTATTGACGGTTGCCGTGGTAAATACACCGACCTTATTGAAGTTAAAACCACAGGCACAGATTTCCTTGATTATTATGAAGACCTTAACACTCTTGTTAATGAAACTAAAATTTACCAGGCTTGGTTTGACTGTTTCAGAAGAAGAATGTTCTGATTTGTGTTATGATTAAATTAGCTGATTTGTCTGTAGAATGGCAAAATGATAATACTTCTTTTGCGCAGCAGTTTGTCTGTGACGAAAGTGGCTGCAGCGTTATGACTCTTCGTTTTGAAAAAAGAATGCCCGAGTGCTACGGAGTGAAATATGCTGACGGTGACCGTTTTCTTTCAAACGATGTCGGTCAGTTCCTTTGCGCCAATTCTGATTGGAGTGAGGCTGTGGCTTATTGTCACCCCCGTGGTGATAATGACTATGTTTTGCCTCTCGCTGCTGTGTGCGCAAGGTTTTCGTTTTATGATGTGCTTCTGGCTCACGCTTCTTTGGTAGAATATCAGGGTGCAGGGGTTATGTTTATAGGGCCTTCAGGGGTAGGTAAAACCACTCAGGCTCAGCTTTGGAATAAATTCCTTTCAGCAGAGATAATCAACGGAGACAAAGCGTTTCTACGCAAAAACGATGACGGATTTTTTGCTTACGGTCTGCCGTGGAAAGGCTCGTCAGAATATTGCTTAAACAAAAAAGTTCCTATTAAAGGCATTGTTGTTTTGCGTCAGAGTGAAAAAAACAAAATCATAAAACTTGACCTGTCGGCAGAGATGCTGATGCCTCACATCTTTCTCCCTCATTGGGATAAGGCTGCCGTTTGTAAGGCGCTTGACACATTAGATAACCTTGTGAGCGATGTGCCTGTTTACCTTCTTGAATGCCGGGCTGATGAAGAGGCTGTAAAAATTACTCTTGATAAAATTTTAAATAACCGATAAAAACATCCGAAAGGGTGTTTTTGTTTTAAGGCGGATGAAATATGGATAACAGAAAATGGTTTAAAGAAGCTCAATACGGTATGATGGCTCATTGGGGGTTATATTCCCTCCTCGGTGGTGAATATAAGGGCAGGAGAGTTTTTGACTATGCCGAATGGATTCAGAGCAATATGCCTGTTCCCAACGCAGAGTATGAAAAGTTAGCGGGGGTTTTTAATCCCGTTTATTTCAATGCCGATGAGTGGATTCGTCTTGCCCGTGATTGCGGAATGAAATATTTTGTTTTCACTTCAAAGCACCATGACGGTTTTGCTATGTTTAAATCTTACGCCGACAAGTTCAATGTTGTTGACGCTACCCCATTCGGCAGAGATGTTGTTGCTGAGCTTGGTGAAGCTTGTTATAAATACGGCCTTAAATTCGGGCTTTATTATTCTCAGGAGCTTGATTGGAAACATCCTCACGGAGGAGGATACACCAATATGGCAGGTTGCTCAGGCACTTCATGGGATAATAACTGGGATTTTCCTGACAGAAGCAAAAAGGATTTTTCAATCTGCTTTCAAGAAAAAATCAAGCCACAGGTTAAAGAGATTCTCACAAATTACGGCGATTTATGTCTTATCTGGTTTGATGTGCCACACACAATCTCTAAAGAACAAAGCCTTGAACTTAACAATCTTGTTAAAAAATATCAGCCCGATTGCCTCATAAATTCAAGAATCGGCAACGGAGCTTATGACTATGTTTCATTAGGTGATAATGAATATCCCACAGAATTTAAACCGACAGAAAACGATGACCCCAATAGCCTTGACGGGTTTAAATATTCGCCATACGGACTTTATGAAACGGCAGGTACCCTTAACTCATCATGGGGATATAAATATTATGATCAGAATTGGATAACCCCGGAGGAGATTGCCGAAAGAAGAGCACGATTAAACTCTCTCGGTATTAACTATCTTCTCAATGTGGGGCCTGACGGTCTGGGCAGAATACCCTCATTTTCAGCCGAAGCGCTGAGAAAAGCAACAGAATTGATGAAAAAGTAAAGGAGAGCATCAGCTCTCCTTTTTGTTGTTTTTGTCTGTTATTTTACCAACACATTTAGTTTCGATTGAGTAAGGTGCGTCAAAGGTATTGTTTCTGATTTCAGCCTCTCTGAGGTATTCAAGCCAAATAAGGTGTCTGCCTTCTGAAGGATGTTTAAAAATATTGTCTGTGAGCGTAAGTCTGCCGTGAACAAAAGCTTCTGAATTTTCATCCATAACCTTTGGTGTGTAACGGATTGACGGTGAGCCCTGCCACATATGAGCATAGTCGCAGTTGATAACTTCGTTGTTTCTGAAAACAATCTCGTTAGTGTAGCCTGACTCAAACCAGAAGTTGCAGTCATCCTCAATCAATAACGCAGGTCCCCATAAATTACGGAACCGGTTGTTTTCAATTATAACTTCACCCCTTGTTGTGCATAGA
Source organism: Acutalibacteraceae bacterium (assembly GCA_045647325.1). Taxonomy (GTDB): domain Bacteria; phylum Bacillota; class Clostridia; order Oscillospirales; family Acutalibacteraceae; genus CAG-488. The sequence continues at coordinate 18,461 of JAZRME010000349.1, forward strand.
ATTCCTCTGCCTGATGTAGGGCCGAAATCACAGTTTCTGACATAAAGGTCAGGTGTCCAGGTGGCGTTTTCGACCACATCTTTTTTCAGAATTATATCAGGCAATTTTTTATCAAGATAAAGCCTGATGTCTGTGTCATTGAGTCTTTTATAGTCTTTGACAGTTGCTGATGAGTAGGGGATAAGTGTGTCCCACTTTATAAAATCAAGTTTGTCACCCTTTTCAAATGCCTGAAAACCCCATGTTTCAGGGTGCATAAATCTGACGGTAATGCTGTTTTCTCTTTTATTTTTTCTCACAATGCGGAGGTGTGTTCCGTGAACATTTATATAGTCATCGTGAGCGCCTCTTGCCTTGCAGTTGTCAATAGTCAGCTTACCCT
>JAZRME010000350.1:0-3639 GCA_045647325.1 Acutalibacteraceae bacterium
CATTGACTTTTTAAAGTTGAAGTCCTATAATTTTTTTCAAAAGCAGGGGTTATATGAAAACTCTTGTCAACAAAATTTTACCCGTATTTTTAGTCGTGATAATGCTCTTTACAGCCATGCCTTTCACAGCTTCTGCTACCACAAGCGGAAAATGTGGTGATAACCTTACATGGACGTTTAATGAGTCAACAGGTGCGCTCTCAATCACCGGCGCAGGTGCGATGTATGATTTCGACTTTGATAACCGTCCTTGGGAATACTATGAGGATGATGTTAAATCTGTAATAATTGGTAACAGTGTAACTAAAATCAGTAGTTTTGCTTTTTCTGATTGCGATAATCTTACTAATGTAACTTTTGGTAATAATGTTACCTCGATTGGAGATTGGACATTCTTTTCTTGTGACAGCCTCACCAACATAACAATCCCTGATAATGTCACCACAATTGGAATCAGTGCGTTTTATGAATGTATTAACCTTACAAGTGTTACAATTTCTGACAGTGTTACAACAATTGAGGATAAAGTATTCTATGGTTGTAGCAATCTCACAAATATAAAAATTCCCGATAGTGTCACAACAATCGGAAGTGGTGCATTCTATAAATGTACTAATCTCACAAATGTAACATTGTGTAACAAGGTCACCACAATTGGAGAGTATGCGTTCTGTTATTGTGACAATCTAACTGATGTGTATTATTTTGGCGCCAAAGAACAATGGAGTGCAATTTCAATCGATTCAGGTAATGAGGATTTGACAAATGCAAATATCCATTTCAAAAATTATTATAACCTCGGTGAAGAAACATATAGTTTCAAGAATTATGTAGATAATTATAGTAATGGCCACTGTTTCGGTATGTCTATAACAAGTTCAGGTTACTATACCGAAAATCTTGACAGAAGTATAATAGGTTTACCTGACAATAATCTTTACAGCCAAGGTTATTCTGAAACGATAAAAAAACCAATATGCCATTATCAACACATACAGGGTAATTTTACACGTTATGCTCTTGTTGCTGGCTCTATTACATATTATCATGATGGAAAAACATCCGCTCAATGCTGGAATGAAGTGGTAAACTACGTAAAATCGCATGAATATGATAATAAAGGAAATCTTCAGATTCAAATCTGGAAAAGTGATACAAGCGGACATGCCGTAAACTTCCTGTACTACAAGAATGTAAATGGTCAAGACAGGCTCTATGCATACGATAACAATTTTCCTGATACGGAAGTGTATTTCTATTTAGGAAGCAACGGAAAAATATATGAGGCACCGAAATCTTCTTATGGAAATTCATATACAGAAACAATATGTTTAGTTGATATGAGTCGTTATTTCGAGGTTGCCCAATACTACAATCCGAGTGATCATGCTTATGCCGAAAATGGTGAGATTGATATCGCACAGGCAAAATCCTTTCCAATGGCTTGCTCTGAAATCACGGAAGGCATGTTAATGTATGAATTACCGGAGGATTCAAGCAAAATCATTATTACCCCTAAAGTTAATAATGCAACTTTTGAGTATATGGAGCAAATTTATAGTTTTGGTGAAATTGATGAGGACACTTTTGGTGTATTGACGCTAGAGACATCTGCGGACGGAACACCGACTAGTGCATTCAACTTTACCGTTATGAATGCACCAATACAGGGCAAAGTCAACTCTGTTGACATCGGCGATATTTCAATGAACTACAAGGCTTCAGCAACGATCGTTCCGGTAATCAATGCTGACAACGGCGTTGAATATACAGTTACATATTCTTCATCAAACCCGTCAGTTGCAACAGTTGATGAAAACGGCAATGTTTACGCTTCAGGTAAAGGTAGCGCAGAAATTACCTGCACAGTTACCGATCAATACGGAAACGTTGTAACCGACACCTGCAATGTAGAAGTTAAATATTCATTCGGTCAATGGTTAATCATCATTCTTCTTTTCGGATGGATATGGTATTGATAACCTGACCACAGATAGGTAAATTTAATGGGAGAGCTTACAAGCAGTAAGTTCTCCCTGTTTTTATTATAAGGGTATAAAAGAAATCGGCTCAGATTACTCTGAACCGACAAGATTATTTTTATTTTTCAAAAGCTTTTCGAGGGTTCTGATAAACTTCTCATCCTGCTCAGGGTTTCGCTTTGACGGACCTTTAAGCCTTCCCCCTGCACGACGGATTTTTTTAGAAACAAAACGAGAAAAAAGCAGCTCGTCAATGTTTTTTTCATTATAAATCATACCATTCTGGTTAACAGGTACAGCCCCTCTTGCAAGGCACATAGCGGCAAGGCCATAATCCTGCGTGACGGCAATATCGCCCTTGGTGAGCATATTAACAAGCTTAAAATCAACGCTGTCTGCCCCTTTTTCAACAACAATGGTGACAGCCCCGTCTTTATTAAAAACATGAGCTGTGTCACAGATTATAACACACTCAACTTTATATTTAAGGCAAAGAGCAACGGTCTGATCAACCACAGGGCAACCGTCAGCATCAATAAAAACTTTCATAATTATCTCACTTATTAAATATTTTTGTTTTTTCAAGCGCTGCGCACAAAGGCAACCCCAAAACAAAACAAGCAAGGCTCTGACCCAGAGCCACTGAACCGGCCATTGTGATAAACACCGACCAGGAAAAGTCATCAGTGCTTAAAAAAGAAATTTCAGCGCCGACAATAACAGCATTGAATATCACAGGAAAAACCGCTGATAAAATCGGAAGCTTTCTGAATCTGACATCACGCAACTTTCTAGAACAAAGAGCAGCGAGCAGCGTGGCAAGAGAGCCACAGATGATGTCAACAACACCATAAGGACTTGACAAATTGGCCAATACACAGCCAATGGTCAGCCCGGGAACGGCAGCAGGTGTCAGCACAGGCAAAATTGTCAGAGCTTCAGCCACTCTCAGCTGACTGCCCGAGAAGGAAATCGGCTTCAGAAAGTAGGTCAGCGCAACATAGACGGCAGCAATAAAAGCCGCCTGCACAAGATAGACGGTTGATGTTTTTTTGTTCATAATAATCTCCTTAGTTTTATTTAAGGTCAGGATGGTTTCGAACTGACCATATTCACAAGAATACCCGAAGATTTTAACACAAACACGCATATTTGACAACCCCAAGAATTAAAAATAACTTTTATTTGCATTTTTGTGCGAAATGTGATATTATTCGACAGGTGATAAAAATGAAATCCAAACTTTCCGAAAACCTTAAAAAATACAGAACAAAATTTAATCTGACCCAGGGTGACCTGGCTGAAATTCTTAATAAAGACCGTACATCAATTGCAAAATATGAAAGCGGCTCTGCTCAGCCACCGTTCAATGTGCTTATTTCACTTGCAAAAATTTATGACATCACTATTGACGAGCTTTGCGGAATTGCGCCCCCTGCTCCATTGGTTTTTCAAAGCGGAGATAAGCCTGAAAACGATGAATTCTCTGCCTTGCTGTCAGCTTTTGATAAACAAGAGCAAATTATGATTTTGAAAATTAAAAGTATGGACTCTGATAAAAAACAAGAATTTATGAAAATTTTAAAAGAGTTTATTAAAGATTAAAACAAAATGAGCCTTTTTGACAAGGCTCTTTTTTGATATTATATTTTTTCGG
>JAZRME010000351.1:0-3657 GCA_045647325.1 Acutalibacteraceae bacterium
ATTTACTCCTGAGTTCGGATTCTAATGTATATGCCCCTGCCAAAAAGTAACGATCACCGATAGGTGGTCGTTTTCTTTTTGGGAAAGTGTAAAAATAAGAAGGACTTGAACCCTAAGAGGGTGAGGGGTGTTAAGAAAGTATTTCATCAAAAAAATAATCAAGCCTTGAAACGGTATGTTCCAAGGCTTTTGTTGTTTTTATATTTTGTTTAATCCAAATTAACTTTTGAATATATTTTTAATTTTGGTGTTTTTTCGACAGAACCTATTCTTCTGAAATCTGCTTTCAGAACACCTTTTGTTGAGGAGATGTTTTCTTCTCTGACAACAATATATATTTCAGCATCAGGACGAGATTTTTTTATTTCGTGTGCGATATAGTTAATCATTCCGGGGTATAATCCCTGACCTCTTGCGTCATTTCGTGTCCAACATGGGCCAAGCATAACATCATTTTTCTTTAAGAACGGAAATTTGTGACATTTTCCGATACACATAGAGTAATGAGTGATTCCTTTTTCGTCTTCAACATAATAAACCTTATGCTTAAATTCGCAGATAACTGCGTTATAAATCAGTTTTTAAGTAAGAGACTTATCAAAATGAAAACGCTTTACTTTGACATCTGTGAGCTTTTTCCGTTTGTGTCAAAATATTTATATAAAATATATTTTCCTGTAGCCATAGTAAAATCACCTTACCATAGATATTTTTTGAGTGCATTGACAGTGAAACACAAAACATGAAAAGCAGCAGGTATTTTACCGATATGTTCATCACAGGTCTGAATTTCCCATACTTGCTGAATGCTTTTAAACTTGTTTGATGATAGTGAGCCGCTGACCATTCTGTATTGAACAAGAGCTTCATCAATGCCTCTTGCTACGGCGCCGTTTCTCATCAGCTTCAGCCATGTGGCATAATCCTGGCCGCCTCTGCGAAGGTGCATTCTGAAATCACCGCATTGATTTCTGTCAACTATAAGCGCTGAAGTGGGAATAACAGTGTTGTGAAGCAGATAATTGTAATCGCAGATTTCTTTTACCTTGCGTTTTGATTTAACAAGATTTCCGCTTTCGTCAATCATCTCAATCGCTGTGTAACAAAGGGGAGCTCCTGTTTTTGTCATAACATCAATCTGTTTTGCGATTTTTTCACTTTTCCAGACATCATCGCTGTCAAGAAAGGCAACATACTGACCTCTTGCAAGTTCTAAAGCTTTGTTTCTTGCAACACCGGCGCCCATATTAGTTTCCTGAAGATGATACACTATGTTAGGGAATTTTTGACAAAGACCGTTTATTATCTCAGCAGAGCCGTCTTTTGAGCAGTCATCAACAAGAATAATTTCTATATTTTTATATGTCTGTTTCATCACCGATTCAACAGCTGTAGTGATAAACCTTTCAGCATTATAAACAGGGGTGATGACTGAAACAAGACCTTCAATAAATTTTTTATCCATAATTATTTTACCAGATAGGTGTTACCCAATGATTATATTTTTCATTTTCGCCTGTGACAGCCTTAAGATACTCTTCGTGAAGGCGTGAGGTGATTTCACCGGCAGAGCCGTTACCGATCTGATATTGGTCAATTGACAAAACCGGAGTAATCTCCATAGCCGAACCGCAGAAAAAGGCTTCATCACAACAATAAAGCTCTGTACGGTCAACTGTTCTTTCTTCAACAACAATACCCATATCATCAGCGATTTTTATGATTGTGTCTCTTGTGATGCTCTCAAGAACGCTGTCGGTAAGCAAAGGCGTGATAAGTTTACCGTTTGTTACCATAAAGAAGCATGAGCCGGGGCCTTCAGAGACCTTGCCGTTGTCGTTAAGAAAAAGGCAGGTATCATATCCGTTACGGATGGCTTCACGCTGACCGACACGGCTGTTAATATAATTAGCGCCGCACTTGATACGGGGCGAAAGGGTAGTGTCAGATATTCTCCTCCATGATGTTACGCAACAGTTCAATCCCTTTTTATTATAAACAGCAGAAGTGTTACCTTTAGGAATGGGTGCTACAAACATTTCAACAGGGCCTTCAGAGCCCCATGAACCGAAGCCATCAACAAATAAAGTCTGACGAACAGAAAGATTTTCTTTATATTCATTCTCTCTGATGACGTCTGTAAAGGCTTTTTTAAAATCATCTTTACTGTAAGGGCAATCAAGCTGAAGAAGTCTCACTGAACGAAAAAGCCTGTTGTAGTGATCATCAAGTCTGAAAGCGTAGAGCTGATTTTTATTCTCGTTCCAATAACAGGGGATACCCTCAAAAACATTAAGACCAAACTGTGATGTTGGCGCAAGAACATTTATCTTTGCATCGTTGACATTAATGATTTCACCTTTGAACCATATAAATCTGTTGGCGACATCTGTTTTCATTTTTGTCATCCTTTACTTTGTTATAGTTTCTTCATCAGGAAGATGAGCCAGGCGTATAATTTCTTCCTCTGCGAGTCGGGCTGCCTGAGCATCATCCATTGAATTGTCAGCTTTTTCTTCGTAAATATTTTGCTTCTTAAAAACCCTGAATACGGTCAGAAACAAAATTTTAATATCAAGCAGAATTCCGAGTTTTTTGAATTCTTCAATGTATTGGTTATCGTATGTAACCTTTTCATCCCAGGAGTTTTCGTTGCGTCCCATTACCTGGGCGAGACCGGCAATTCCTCCACGGACCTCAAAACGCTTTTTGTATTTTTTGTTTAAAGTTTCAAAATCGCCAAGCTCATATTTAACACAAGGTCTCGGACCCACAAGCGATAAATCTCCTTTAAACACATTCCACAGTTGAGGCAGCTCATCAACGCTGCTGCTTCTGAGCCATTTGCCTACCTTGGTTACACGGGGATCATTTTCATAATTAAAAAGACCTGCCCCCATACCCTCAGCGTTGACAACCATTGAACGGAATTTATACATATTAAAAATACGTCCGTCTTTTGTTCTGCGCTCTTGTTTAAAGAGAACAGGCCCTTTGCTGTCAAGCTTTATCGCAACAGCAACACCGATCCACACCGGCAACAGCGCAATAAGAGCGACACCGCTTATTAAAATGTCAAAAAATCGTTTTAAAAAAATGTTAAATGAATACATACTGTCTCCATTCAGAATGAAAATGTATGAAAAAGATCTTCAAGATTTTCTTGTCGTTTAATGAGCTCAACCTCATCACCGGAAATATCAATAACAGAAAAATTAGGCATTATAAACGGTGGCTTCATAACAAGTGAGTATGAGCCGCAATTTGAAAAAACAAGATAATCGCCCACAGCAAGATTTCCGTTGAAATTTTTAAACATCACGTCACCTTCGATGCAGGTGTAACCCACAATATCAGCGTCAACAAACTTCTGCGCTTCGCCGCCCATACTGATGATATCCATAGGGGGATTGATGCCTGACATATTGATGTTTTTTTGACTGCCGAGAACGGTGATAAATGTTTTGTTGCGAATTGTTTTTATTGTTTCAACCCGACACACAAAATGCATACAGTCACCAACCACTGCAGAGCCGGGCTCAATTAAAAGCTCAGGCTTTTCATCAGGAAAATAAGCTTTAAAAACAGTAGCAGCTTCTTTAGCGTAATCAGAATATTCAGGAATTTCAACGCTGAACTGAGCTTTAAGAGCGTCAG
>JAZRME010000352.1:0-5744 GCA_045647325.1 Acutalibacteraceae bacterium
GAGCAGAAATTTCTGCTCTTGAATGTTATATTTTATTTGTTCCTCTGCGATTATAGCCGCCACCATGTTTGGTGTCACGCTTGAGGTCTGACATTTTTTCGCTGCTGACCTGTTTGAATTTAGCCATCATATCTTCAAAAGATGCGTTCTGGTCATTTGTTTCTTTAGCAGTACCCTGCCATACATTTGCAGGACGTGATGAACGCTGTGGGCGTGGCTGACGGGGCTGCTGAGGCTTTTTTTCTTCGTTAACGCGCTTGATTGAGAGACTGATCTTGCCATCATCGCCTATTGAGATAACTTTGACTTTAACATCCTGACCTACAGTGAGATGATCAGAAATCTCTTTAACATAGTCTGAAGCTACCTCTGAAATATGTACCAGACCCTTTTTTCCTTCTCCAAGGTCGATAAAAGCTCCGAATGATGTAAAACCTGTAACCTTGCCATCAAGAATTGTTCCGACTTCCAATTGCATAAACTTTGTGACTCTCCTTAAAACTGTGACTGTGCTGTTTTATTCAGCCGAAGCGATATCCTGATAAACTCTGTCACCCGGCATGATATAACCATATTTTTCACGGGCAACCTTCTGGATATATTCATCTTTATCTCCGCTGTCGATGATATCCTGCAGCTCATCATTCTCGGCAAGCTGACGGTCACGCTCTGACTCAAGCTCGGAAACTTCTGCTCGCATAGCCTGAATCTCTTTAGCTGATGACACTAACGAAACAGCGAAATAAACAGTAGCCGCAATTATAATCACCAAAAGAAAAAAACTGAAGCTGCGCTTTTTGTTAACCTTGCTTTTAGCCATAACTTACCCCCCATAGTAAAAACATCATTATACAATTGCAATTATACAACAACTGTTACATCTTTTTCAAGTACTATTTGGCTTATTTTCGTGTTTTTTATAAGTTTTTTTCACTTTTTTGAGTTTGTTTCTGATACAGACTGAAGCAAACCTTATTTTTTGGCATATAAGAGAAATAAATCTGCGCAAAAATAAGGCAATATTGTCTGTCAATCTTCCGATAAACACACCGAGCGTACAATAATAAATCACAAAACCGGATAAAATACCCAAAAATGTAAAAAACCTTATTTCCCCGTCATTACAGCAAAGCAAAAAACAAAACACACCAAAAGTTGAAATAATGCAAAACAATATATCCTGTATAACAACAGCTTTTTTAAAAAGCAAAAATGATTTTCTGAAAAAACGCACTATGTGGTAAAAAACGCCAAGTAAGAATCCAAAGCCTATACACATTAAAAATACATTTGTCTGATACGCAAATGACGGTATATACATCAGCGGAACACCCTTGAAAAAAATCCGTTCTGAGCAGGTGCGTTATCAGAATAAACAAGAGCATCTATTCTGCCCTCAACGGTCATTTCACCGGAATCGGTGCTTAGCTTCTCTATATGCAGACCTGCCCCTTTAACCGAAAGTTCACCAAAATCAGTAACAAGAGTTATAGTCTGCTCGTCAAAAGAATCTACATCTTTCACGCCTGTGATTGCAATTTTTTTCCTGTCCTCAACAGACAAACAATGAGGAATTGCAGGATATTTTTTATCATCGTTAATGTTCAATAAAAATCCCTCCCATAAAAACTATGAGAGGGATAAAAAAATATTACAAAACCTTATACATTAACGGCGCGTCATCTTTATTGGCAAACTCAACAACTTTTTCAACCTGAATTCTTGTTGTGTTTGTTCCGATAGCGATTTCTACAACATCGCCCACCTTGACATCATAAGATGCTCTCGCTACCTTACCGTTGACCGAAACCCTGCCTGCATCACAGACCTCGTTGGCAACAGTGCGACGCTTGATTATTCTTGAAACCTTAAGGTATTTGTCAAGTCGCATAAATCCTCCGAAAGCAAACGGAGCCGTCAGCTGACAGCTCCGTCAAAAAGTTTAATTATTTTACAGCGTTTTTAAGAGCTGCACCAGCTTTGAAAGCGGGAACCTTAGAAGCGGGAACTGTCATAACGTCACCTGTTCTGGGGTTACGACCCTGCTTCTCAGCGCGCTCTCTTACTTCAAAAGTACCGAAACCAACAAGCTGAATCTTTTCGCCTTTTGCAAGTGTATCAGCGATTGTTGCGAAAACAGCATTAACTGCCTTCTCAGCGCATTTCTTTTCGATACCTTCCTTAGCTGCAACTGCATTGATAAATTCTGTCTTATTCATTGATGTATCCTCCTGAAAAAAATTTTTTATATTATGAAATACATTTACAATATGTATATCATTTCTTATTTTACGGACTTGGCTTCATCCCAAAGCCTGTCCAGCTCCTGAAGTGAGGATGATTTCATATCAATCCCACGCTCTGAAGCAAGTCGTTCAACAATTTCAAACCTTGAAGCAAACTTGTCACTCGCAGCGGTAAGAGCTTCTTCACTATTGCAATCAACAAATCTTGATATGTTGACAACCGAAAAAAGAAGATCGCCAAGCTCCTCAAAAATATTGGCGCTGTCATCGGCAGCAATTGCTTGTTTGATTTCTTCTATTTCTTCATAAAGCTTGTCTATAGCGCCGCCCACATCAGCCCAATCAAAACCGACTTTAGCGGCTTTGCTCTGAATTTTCTGAGCTCTCATAAGAGCCGGGAGCTCACGGGGAACAGAAGCGATTGAATCTGAAACAGTTTTTTGGTTTTTGGTGCGTCTTTTGATATCGTCCCAATTTGTTAAAACATCATCAACACCGTCAACGCTGACATCACCAAAAACATGAGGATGACGGATAATAAGCTTTTTGGAAATCTCATCGGTAACATCATCAATGTTGAAGCTGCCGACTTCGGTTTCAATCTGTGAATGAAAGATAACCTGCATCATAACATCGCCCAGCTCTTCACGAAGCATTGGTACGCTGTTTTTATTGATGGCCTCGATTACTTCATAAGTCTCTTCGATTAAATCTTTTTTTATACTCTCGTGGGTCTGCTCAATATCCCAAGGACATCCCCCTGGGGCACGCAGACGACGAACAATATCAACAAGATCATAAAAATCGTATTTCTCTTTGAAATTGAAATTGTCGGTCATAACCTAACTCCTCACTATTTTAACCTAAAAATCCACGCTTTTCAAGTACTTTGGCAATTTTTTCTCCTTTTGGGATCATATTTACATCATCACGGGACAATCCTTTTATAAGAAGAAGCGAAACAACATACACAAACACAGCTGCAACGACAGCAATAAGAGTAGCGATTGTATTGCCGTTAATTCTTGAAGCAGGGTCGCCCACACCGTCAAGGAGTGTTCCGAAAACTTTGTAACAGGCAAAAGCGCTGACACAGCTCAGACCCGAGCAGATCAAAGGTTTGATAAACATCGATTTAAAGTCAAGCTTTGTGCCCGAAATTCTGATAAGCATAAAAAGGTTAATTGACACAATAACAACATAACAAGCGATTGAGCCTACCGCAGCGCCGTTAATGTTGATTGAGGGGTTGCCTACGAGTATGTAGTTAAGAATAATCTTAACCACAGCGCCTATAACAATTGACTTCAAAGGCACATCCATTCTGCCGAGAGCCTGAAGCATATTTGTTATCGGTGATGAAACAGCAAACAGAAAAATAGCGAACCCGTATGTTGTGAGAATGGGATAAGCAACTGCTACAAGGTTACTTGCATTTGTTCCGTTATAAACAATGCTGAGAAGAGGTTCTGATAACACCGCCATACCAAAACCGGCAGGCATGGCCACGAGCATAGTGATTCTCACAACTGACTCGATTGTCTTTTTGATGCTGTCACGGTCTTTGATTGCCCACGCAGCAGAAATCGCAGGGATTGCGCTGATGCCGAGAGTCATGGTGATAGTAGGAATAAGATTTTTAAAATCAAGCACAGAACCGTAAACACCGTAAAGATAGGTAGCTATATCACTGTCAAGGGTTCCTGAATTAGTGAGCTGCTCAAGATACATTGATTTAACTGTCTGCAAATCCACAGTCAGAGCGTAAGCAAGTCTGTTACGGATTGTAACAGTGTCAATAAGGTTAGTTACATTAAGTATAAGTGAACCGGCTGCAACAGGAAGGGCTGTTGACAAAATAATCTTGCGCCAGGCTTTGCTTTTCATTGGCTGAGGAGCTTCCTGCATCATTGATTTTGTTATTCCGTCACCTTTGATTTTATGACGGATAAAAAGAAATGCAAGACCAAACATAGTGCCCACAGTAACACCTGCGATAGCACCTGCAGCGGCATAAGGATAAATTGCGCTCAAAGCCTCTTGCTTGTTTGTGACAACTTCACCAAAAACAGGAAGACCCTGAGTATATCTGTTAAGGCCGACTTTCATAATAATATTGGCGAATGTAAGACCGAGAACGAGTTTACCCACAGCCTCTATAACCTGAGAAACACCTGTCGGCACCATATTGCTCAGGCCTTCATAATATCCTCTGTATGATGACATACAGCAGCAAAAGAAAATTGAAGGAGCAATAGCGAGAATACTCACAAGATTTTCGGGAGCTTTGATAAAAAAGTTTGCATAAGGGTAAGAAATAGCAAAAAGCACCAACGTTGCCACCGCACCGGTAAGCAAAAATACTTTTTGCGCCGTTTTCATAATAACCTTAATGTCACGGTAGTGACCAAGCGCCTTCTCTTGTGAAACAATTTTTGAAACGGCAACAGGAAGACCTGCCATTGAAATAGCATAAAGAGGTGTATAAATCTCATAAGCACCGTTAAAATAACCCCTGCCCACTTCACCGATAAGAGCAGTAAGAGGGATTTTATAAACAGCGCCGATTATTTTAACCAGAACAGTTGCCGCAACAAGCACTAACGCACCATTGAGCACATTCTGGCCTTGTTTTTTATTTTCAGCCATAAAAACCTCCGATAAGTCTCAGACATATTTTCATAAAATAGTTATAACACAAAACCCATAGGTTTACAAGGTTAATTTAATTTTTAACAAGCTGAATTTATCAACCGATAAATTCATGAAGAAGGGAATCTCCCGGCAAATTGCAAGGGTTAATTGACAAAAAACTTTCAACAGCTTTCATAAGCCGTTCAGACTCAGGATAATATTCACTCTCAGCGCTGATATGAGAAAGAAGGCTTATTGCTTCAGCTTTGAAAACACCTGTTTCAAACGGATGAAAAGAGTTGATAAATTCATCAGCACAGTTTTTATAAGGAAAAACAAATTTATCCTCACCTTTGAGAACACCCTGCCACAAAAAGAATGTATTTTCAACCTGTGACGCTCTGAAACGGTAATCACGAATCATCCTACGCAAAAATCTGATATCACGCTTTGACAAAACAACTCCGCCGTTATCGTCTGTTAGCCTTGACGAAACGCTTATATATATTTTGTAAATATGGGTATGATCAATTCCGCCGATAATAACAGGGTTAAGCGCATGAATACCCTCAACTATGATAACATCATCGTCATCAATGTGAATAAATCTGCCTTCAGCTTCACGCTTACCTGTCTGAAAGTTAAAAACAGGCACAACAGCTTCTCTGTTATTGATCAAAGCATTAAATGTCTGATTGATAAGTTCAAGATCGAGAGCCGTCACATTTTCATAATCAGGCAAACCGTCACTGTTAATCGGAATATCACCACGATTAAAATAAAAATCGTCAAGAGAAATAATATACGCTTTTTTTCCTTGTTTGCTGATACCCTCACAGAGCTTTGATGCTGTGGTGGTCTTGC
>JAZRME010000353.1:0-11489 GCA_045647325.1 Acutalibacteraceae bacterium
GTAACATACTGTCCCGTACAAACTGGTTTTATAACATCTATATATTACTAACGATACAATACCTGCTAGCAGCTGCTTTCATAGGTTCTTCGATTTCAGATTCCCAATCTGTGGTTTCGTGAGTAAATACAATAAACCAACTCATTGTTGAATCAAACACATATAAATCAGCAGGTAAAATTTCTTCCGGATTATACATGTTTTGCTCCGCCAAACGGTATGATTCGAACCACTCATTTTCAATCAATTCAGCAAGTTCGTTTGCATCAGCTTTTGCAACAAAGTTTTTATACTCTATTCCGTTATATCTCAAAAAACTATTATGGTGTGCTTTTTCATCTTCACTTATAAAAACAACATCACTTTTAATTTTTTTAAGATACTCCAAAGCTTCATTGAAAGATACTTTTAGATAATCGGGGTGCATTTTATCCCACATATGTGAATCATTAAACATATTGATATCAAAAATAGTTTTGTTGTTTTTCTCCATATTAATGATAAACTCTCTAAGCACAACTTGAAATTCGTCCCAGCTCATTAAGAATTTTTCAGTAAATTTATCTCTGTAATATTGAGGGTTTTCTAAAAATTTGATATCCATTTAATCACCACTTTCATTCGCTTTTCCAAAAACAAATCTACTTTATTTGCTATTAGATTATATCATACTTAAAATCTCGAAATCAAGTAGTTATATCTTGACTACTTACCGATAAACATATGGATATAACAACCACCTTTTCCATTAGCAGAATTTTATTAAAAATTCCATTAGCAGAAAATTAGCAAATTGCCATTTTTCGTGCTAATTTTCATTAGCAAACCGTCCGCCTTGAAGGTGGATGTCATTTTATCATAATTTCATTTAATTTTATTAGCAAAAAATTCTTGCTAATGGATTTTTGGGCTTTTTACGAGAAACCCTAAAATGACAAAGAGCCGAAAACCCTTGTAAAATAAAGGTTTTCAGGCTCTTTTTTGGCACCCCCTGCGAGAATCGAACTCACAACTAACCCTTAGGAGGGGTTTATTATATCCATTTAACTAAGGAGGCGTACCATTATTCGGTTTTTTCTTCCGCATTATTTTATCAAATGCTTCGGGTGTTGTCAACTTTTATTATGCTTTTTATTTTGTTGACACTCAATTTTCTTTGTGCTAAACTGAAATTGCAAATTTTTCCGAAAGGATTGATGTTATGAGTAAAATTTTTAAAAAAGCGCTGTCACTTTTTCTTGCTGTTTTGCTTTTTATGATGGGTATGGTGCCCTCTTATGCGGCAATTGATTCCACTGACGCTAACCTTGCTTTTTTTGATATGACTTACTCAATCCCTGCCGACCAGAGGGATTACACCATCGAAAACCCTTATGAAGAAATTGACTGGGACTCCTGGGGTCAGTATAAAACTCAGCTCCACGCCCACACCACAGCTTCTGACGGATTTCTGACAATCAAAGAAGCTATTCAGGAGCATTATGACCTTAACTATGACATCGTTGCCATCACCGACCACGGCACAAACAATCTCGGTTGGAATGTTGAGCCCGAAACCGTGCCTCTGATGAGATTTATCAAAAAAGAGCGCACACAAATGGCTGACATTATTCCTCTCACTGACGAGGAATATCAGGCAGTTCTTACCGGCACAGCTCCTTCTGAAAGACGAACTCACTCAAACGGTATGCTGGATGTTCCTCTGGGTAACGAACTTAATATGGCTACTCCCGTTTCTGACTGCCACCTGACAGGCTATTTTTCCACTTACGGTCAGGGCCTTGCAGGTGTTTACGGTGACTATGAAACTCCGGCAGAAGAAGTGAAAAAAGACGGCGGTATCACTTTCCTTTCTCACGTTGGTGAGTTTGTTTACCCCGATAAAGACACTGTTAATCACACCGGTAAAATTATTGACGCTTATTACCCTGATAAATTTGCCCGGCTTTTTATCGATAACGCAGGTTCAGCCCTTGGTATGGGTATCAACAGCGCAACCGATGCTCACACCCGTTGTGACAGAATTCTTTATGACCAGGTGCTTCAGCGCACAATCCCCAACGGCGTTGTTCCATGGTGCAATACCTTTGCCGATTCTCACAACTGGAACGCTGTTAACGACGCTTACACAATGACATGGATGGAAAACTTCACAATGGAAGATTTTCGTCAGAGCCTTGAAAAAGGTCAGTTCTTCTCTGTTTCACATTATTCTAACGGATATGAGCTTAACGGAATGCAGGAAATTCCCGGTTTTGATGAGCAGAGAGTATATGACGAAAAATGGTATCTTCTTGATAACACTCCGAATGTTACAAAAGTAACCGTTGATAATGAAAATGACTCAATTTATATTGAGGGTGAAAACTTTAATCAGATCACATGGGTGTCAAACGGTAATGTGATTCTGCGTGAAGATATTTCTGACGGAAAAGCAACTCTTGACCTTCACCGTGACGATCTGCTTGATGACCCTTATCTCTTTGTAAGATTTTATATCACAGGCGATAACGGAATCTGCTATTCACAGCCATTCGTTCTCAATGTTGAAGGCAACGAATATGAAGAAGTTGACGTTCCCGAAACTCACGACCTTCCCTCTTTTCTTCGTTGGTTTGTAACTGTTGTTGATATTCTTTTATTCAGATTTAATCCTCTTATCTGGATTTTTAAATATTTCGGTCTTGGTTATAACCCGCTTGAAAGACTTTTTTCTTAATTCATAATAAAACAACATATTTGGACAAAATTTAAAATTTGTACTGTACTTTTAAATTATTTTATGTTATAGTGTTAGATGCAATAATTTTATTAACTGAAAGGGGTTAATTCAAAATGGCTAAAGAAAAAAAGGCTAAGGCACCGGCTAATCCTGAAATGGTAAAAGCTATTATTTCTGCCGTTACTGCGGTTCTCTGCGTTGTTGCTGTCGTTATCACAAGCATCAGCATCGTAGGCAAAATTTGTGACACAAACCTTAAAATTGCTGAAAACAGCGTTGCTGCTTCAGGCTCTTCATCAGGTTCAGTAAGCTCTGATGACAGCTCATCTTATGTTGATGACACTGTTGCTGATGTTCCCGGTGACGCATCAGATGATGTTGTTGCTGATGATTCAACAGCTACTGACTCAACAGATGCTCCTGCTGATGATTCAGCTGCTACTCCCGAAGCAAATGCTCCTGCTGACAATTCAGCAGCTTCAACAGGCGCTCCCGTTGGTAACGATATAGCTAAAATCGTTGCTTACTACAACTCAGCAGCTAACAACACAAAGGCTTATAAAGGCACAATGAAGCTCAACATCCTTCAGGGTACAACTTCAAAGATTACCGAATCAAGCCTTCCCAGCGTAGCTGTTGATGTAGCTAACGGTCTTCTTCCCAACGACTATCCCACAAAGAAAACTTTCACAGTTAAAAACGGTCAGGGCGAAGGCTACAACGAAAGAAAGCAGGAGAATGAAAGCAAACCTCTTGCAGACATTCTTCCCATCGACGGCAACCCCAAGATGAGCACACTTGTTCCTGCAGGTGTTAAGAGTGCAAAATGTGAAAAGGTTGCAAACGGCTACAAGGTAACAATTGTTCTCAAGCAGGAAGTTATCCACAGCCTTGACGACAAGCCAAAGCATCACTTCTCTTGTATGGACGTTCTCGACATCACATCTGATGATATCAAACCCTTCACAGCAAAGCAGTTTGATATTACATACCCCGGCGCAACACTTACAGCAGTTATCAACGACAAAAACCTCCTCACAGAGTTTGATGTTAATGAGCCTGTTCTTGTTGATGGCGTATGCGCAATGGCTCCCATTGTTAACAACGCTGAAATCTTCATTGACGCAAGCTGGAAGCAGAACGTTAAGTTCTCATACTAATAAAAATTACAGGTGGCATTTCTGCCACCTGTTTTTGTTTTTAAAAATTATGTTATAATTTTTGTAACGTTTTAATATTTTTCTTATCTAATAGTTAAAAGGTGGTGAAACTGTGACCGAATTTGAACAGCTTTTTATTGATAACCGAGATTTTATTTTTAAATATTTAATGAAGCTCACAAAGGATTCTTCCCTTGCTGAAGAATTAACTCAGGAAACCTTTTTCAGAGCGTATATGAATTTTTCATCTCTGAGGGATAAAGAAAAAGCTTCCATCTGGCTTTGTCAGATTGCAAAAAATACATATTTTGCTCATTATAATGAAGCTAAAAAAATTGATTCTTTTGAAAACAGAGATATTAAAAACGACGATGAAAATATTGAAGACATCTTTATTCAAAAAGAATTTTCACAAAAGGTTCTTAATTGTTTACATCAGCTTGAAGAGCCTTATAAAGAGGTTTTTATGCTCAGCGTTTTTGGCGGATTTTCACTCAAAGAAATCAGTAACCTTTTTGATAAAAGTGAAAGCTGGGCAAGGGTCACATTTTACCGCGCAAAACAAAAACTGTCAGAAAGGATAAAATAATATGAAATGCGATGTTATCAGAGATTTAATTCCCCTTTATATTGATGAATGCTGCAGTGAAGAGAGTAGGGCTATTGTAAAAGAGCATCTTAAAAGCTGCCCTGATTGTAACAAAATTTATGAAAGTATGAAATCCCCTGCAGAAGTTCCTCACGTTGTTGCTGCCCCACAAAAAATAAAAGGCATCAGTGGTTGGAAGGCTTCCATTCTTCAATCGGTGCTGTTATTTGTATCTTTCGCACTGATTACCATAGGTGTTTTCCTTGAAGCCGCAACTTCTTTTTCAGATGCAACCAACGGTAACTGGGCGTTTTACTTGGTTATTCCTGCAACAGGTTTTATGCTTTCATTGGCAAATTGGTATTTTGTAAGATTTTATAAAAGCAAAAAAGCTTTTTCAAATTTATCATGGCTTGCCACACTTGGCATTACAGTTGTTGCTGATGTGTGGGCGATTTTTCACTATGAAATAGATATATCGGAAATTTTTGTAGAATTCACAAATATGAGCACGACTGATTTTTTTGAAGCACTGCTTGTTTTTGCTTTTTTAGCTCTTCCGAACATTCTCATAACTACATTTTTCTGTGCACTTTCAAAATTTACTTCCTATAAATATGCAACAATGCTGGGAAAGGAATAAAAAATGAAGAAAAAAGAATCTTCCGGAAAAAAAGCTCTGATTATAATTGTTTGTATAATTGCATCTCTTGTTTTTCTTATATATGTTGTTTTCCCTTGGTGGTTTGTTTATTCTGTTGAAAAAGTTGATGAAGAAACAGACGAACTAATAGGCAAACCCATAGCAATAATTAACGTTGAAGATTTTGAAAAATATGCAGAGCACATCAATATTTTTAAATCTTCAGAGATTTTAGAAATCGACGCTTTCTTTACTCCAACCGAATTTTTAATGGGTGTTCTTCAAGGGTATAATTTATCAGGCAATATGCTCGTTACTCAAGAATATTATAATGAATTAAAAAATTCTTTTGATGATTGGCAGCTTTTATCAAAAGATTTTCCCGATACTCATTATCCTTTTTCCGTTGAAAATATAATGAGCTTTGCAGATTTTGAATTTGTTTCATTCATAAAAAATAATGATTATTATTTTTCACAAAAGCTTCTTGAAGAAAATAATAACCATTGGATGGTTTTACTCTCTGAAAAAGAAAACAGAGTTTATTTTTTGTTTTTAGATTAGGGCAACAAACACAGGGTAGGCACAATGTGTCTGCCCTTAATTTATTTTTATGTTTTTAAAAAATTGTTGAATTACCTCTTGATTATGGTGGCAAAATATATTATAATTGATTGGTAATTGAATGTGGAGCGTTACTTTTGTCATGTGGCGTGTAGGTCCTGTGCGATGGGGCGCCGTGAACCATGTCAGGCGGGGAACCGAGCAGCATTAAGCGGTCAGCACTGTGCGCCACAGCCCGCCTGCATGCCATATGATAAAGGTAACGCTTCATTTTTATTTTTTTAAGGTTTTGGTGATTTTTTGTATCAGGTACTTTACAGAAAATGGAGGCCCCGTTGCTTTGCCGATGTTGCAGGGCAGGAGCATATAACTTCGACCCTTGCCGGTGAAATTGTTTCAGGCAAGGTTTCTCATGCTTACTTGTTCACCGGTTCACGAGGAACAGGTAAGACTACCTGCGCCAAAATTTTTGCCAAGGCTGTCAACTGCCTTCACCCTGTTGACGGCAACCCTTGTAATGAGTGTGAAATCTGCCGCGGTATTGATGACGGAACTATTCTTGATGTTATTGAGCTTGACGCTGCAAGTAACAACGGTGTTGACAATATCCGTGAAATTATTGAGGAATCTAACTTTACCCCTGTTAACGCAAGATACAGAGTTTATATCATCGACGAAGTTCATATGCTCTCGACCGGTGCTTTTAACGCCTTGCTCAAAACTCTTGAAGAGCCGCCTGAGCATGTCAAGTTTGTTCTTGCAACAACTGAGGTTCATAAAATTCCCTCAACTATACTTTCAAGATGTCAGCGTTTTGACTTTCACCGTATCACACCTGAAGCTATCGCAAAAAGAGTAATATATGTCGCTGAGCAGGAAGGTATAGATCTTACCGAAGACGCAGCTTTGCTTATTGCAAGAATTGCTGACGGTGCTTTGCGTGATGCTCTTTCACTTCTTGACCGTTGTTCAGGTTCAGGTGAAAAAATCACAACCGATGTTGTCAGCGCAGCCGCAGGTCTTGCCGAAAAAGGCTATCTTTTTTCACTTGTTGATGCCGTTAAAGAGAGAGACGTTTCAAAAGCTTTTTCAATAATCAACAGCCTTCACAATAACTCATGTGATATGGAAAGGCTTTGCACCGAGCTTCTTAATCATTTCAGAAATCTTATGATTATAAAAACCGTTAAAAATCCCGGTGAAATTATAATCTGCATTGACGATGATATGGAGCTTTATAAAAACCAGGCCGAGAAGTTCACTCTTCAGGGCATTCTTTATTGCCTCAGTGTTATCGAAAACGGATTGATTGCCCTTAAAAACAGTATCAATAAACGCATTGAAACTGAAATGACAGTTGTCCGCCTGTGTTCACCCGAACTTGTGGAAGATAACACAGCTCTTATTCAGCGCATTGAACGCCTTGAAGAAATGATGAAAAACGGCGTCAGAGTTGAAACTGTCAAAAAAGAAGAAAAACCTGCTGTTAAACAAGAAACACCGCAGGAAGTTTCTCCTCCCCCCGTTTCAGAAGAAAGTTATCAACAACCTGCTGCTTCTCCTGTTCAGAATAATGACACAGGCGAAGATGTTCCATTCACATCATGGGGCGATGTTATTCAGGAAATTCAGAATACCGACCGTCCTCTTACAGGTATTCTCACCGGCTCCTCGGCTTATATAAGAGGCGATCACCTTCTTATAAAATGTGATAATCCCACTTTTCCTCAGTTTATCAAAACAGGCATTCACGCTGCCGCTCTGAGAGAAGCTGTTGTTAAAGTAACAGGCAGAAAATATCGTTTAGGTATTTACAGAAGCTCCGACAACTCACAAAAAGCCCGTGACCCGTTGGCTGAGCTTATAAATAAAATAAATAACTGATGTTATTACGAAAGGAAATATAATTATGAAAGCAAGAATTCCCGGTGGTATGGGTGGTATGAACCAAGGCAATATGATGAAAAAAATTCAGCAGATGCAGGAAGATATGCAGAACGCTCAGGCTGAAGTAGAAAATTCAGAATTCACCGCTACAGCAGGCGGCGGCGCTGTTGAAGTAACTGTCAGCGGTTCACACGAAGTTCGTTCAATTAAAATGCAGCCCGATATCGTTGACCCTGATGATATTGAAATGCTTGAAGATATGCTTATCGCTGCTCTTAATGAGAGCATTAAAAAAGCTAACGACGCTATGGAGCAAGGCATTGAAAGAGCCAAAGGCGGTCTTTCAATCCCCGGTCTTTTCTGATGGCTAACTCTGCTGCGCCTCTTGCGAGGCTTATTGAATTATTTGAAAGATTACCCGGTATCGGTAACAAAAGCGCTCAGAAATTAGCTTTTCATATACTTAATATGAACGATGCTCAGATTAAGTATTTCACCGACACCATTACTAATGCCCATCAGAAAATTCACCGTTGTGAAGTCTGTTGTGACCTCACTGACGGTGAAAGATGTTATATCTGCTCTGACGATAAAAGAGATAAATCTACAATCTGTGTTGTTGAAAACACTAAAGACGTTATGGCTTTTGAAAGAACGAGAGAATATAACGGTGTTTATCATGTTCTTCACGGCGCTATATCACCTATGAATAATATAGGCCCTGATGACATTACCGTTAAAAATCTTATTTCAAGACTCAGTGACCCTGAAATCAAAGAGATTATTATGGCTACAAACCCTACTGTTGAGGGCGAAGCCACAGCTATGTATATCTCCCGTCTTATTAAACCTCTGGGAATAAAAGTCACCCGTCTTGCCTACGGTGTTCCTGTCGGAGCCGACCTTGAATATGCCGATGAAGTCACTCTCACAAGAGCTATTGAAGGCAGAAGTGAAATTTAGTTTTCCACAACTTTTTCAACAATTAACTGACAGGTTTTGACATCTTTAACATCGTTAAAAACTTGTCATTATTTTTAAGATTTTTTTAAGATTTTTTTACACCGACAAATTTTCAATTTTTTGTTGCTATTACTTACTCAGGGGAGTTTTACACAGTTTTGACAACCCCTAATACTACTACTATATATTATATATATTATTTTTATTGACGGAGGAAAAATTATGAAATTCCAATGTGACACAAACTTACTTTCTATTGCCTGTCAGAATGTTCAGAGAGCAGTCTCTAACAAAACTTCTATACCTGCTCTTGAGGGTATTTATATCAAGGCATTGGGTAATGAACTTATTTTAACAGGCTATGACTTGGAAATAGGAATAAATACCTCTATCAATGCAAATGTAGAAGAAGCAGGCAGCATCATTCTCAACGCCCGTGTTCTTTGTGAAATTTTAAGAAGAATACCTAATAATCAGATTAAATTTGAAGCTGACGACAGAAACCTTGCCGTTATCAGAAGCGGTGAAATAAAATACGAAATTATGGGTATGGCAAGTGATGAATATCCTGAGCTTCCCTCTGTCAAAGGCGGTTTTCCTGTTATTATCAAACAAAAAACTCTTCGTGAAATGGTTCATCAGACTATTTTTGCTGTTGCAACAACAGAGTCAAAAGTTGTTTATACAGGTATCAAATTTGAACTTACTGCCGGTGAAATCCGTCTTATTGCTGTTGACGGTTTCAGAATGGCTATAAGAAAAGAAGCTATTGATTATCAGGGCGAAGATATGACATTTATCGTGCCTTCAAAAACTCTCGCTGAGGTTGTAAAGCTTTCTAACAGTGACGATGATGAAGCTTATGTTTCTCTCGGAATAGGAAAAAGACACATTCTTTTTGAAACAGAGGGTTACACCATTGTTTCAAGACTTCTTGAGGGTGAATTTTTAAATTATAAAGCTGCTATTCCTGTCACCTCTTCAACAACTGTTAAAATAGACACAAGAAGCTTTATTGACAGCGTTGAAAGAACTTCACTTATTATAACTGACAAAACAAAGAGCCTTGTTTGTTGCACTTTTGGTGATGAATGCGTTAAAATCAACAGCGTAACAGCTCTCGGAACAGCCAATGATAAAGTTGAAGCTGATGTAGAAGGAAATAAAGTTGAAATAGGCTTTAATAACAGATATCTTCTTGATGCCCTTCGTGCATGTAACACAGATATGGTTAAAATTGAGCTTAACGGTGCAGTTTCACCTGTTCTTATTCTTCCCGTTGAGGGCGACGATTTTACTTTCCTTGTTCTTCCTGTGAGGTTAAAAAAGAATGATTAAGAAACCCGCTTTTAAATTAAAAATAAAAGAAAAACCTATAATAGAAAAAAGTATTACCACTGATTCTATCAAACTTGACTCTTTATTGAAATTTTGTGATATTGCTCAGACAGGCGGTCATGCAAAGTTTCTTGTTCAGGAGGGTGAAGTAAAAGTCAACGGTGAAGTATGCCTTCAGAGAGGTAAAAAGCTTCACAAAGGTGACGAAATGGAATTTGAAGGTAAAATTTATCGTATTGTATGAAGATTTTACATCACGAAATCAAAAATTACAGAAATATCAGTGATGTTTCTTTTTATCCTGATGAAAAGATCAATATTATCTATGGCGAAAACGGTCACGGAAAAACCAATATTATAGAAAGTATATGGCTTTTTACCGGATGCAACAGTTTTCGCACAAGAAAAAATATTGAACTCGTTAAGGAAAATGAAAAAGAAGCTCAGCTTAATATGGACTTTTTTGCTTTTAACCGTGAGCAAGAGGTTGAGATTAAAATAGGTGAAACAAAAGATGTTCATATAAACGGTATCAAAAAAAATACTCACAGACAGCTTTTAGGCGAATTTCAGGCGGTAGTTTTTTCTCCGTCTGTTTTGTCTGTAATAAAAGAAGGACCCGGTGAAAAAAGAAAATTCATTGATATTGCCATAAGTCTTTTAAAGCCTAATTATGCTGCTGCGTTAGCTAAATATAACAAAGCTGTCAGCCAGAGAAATGCCTTGCTTAAAAAAATAAATGACGGCTCTTCAAAGGCAGATTTTCTTTTTGCTTTTGATGAAGAGGTTGCCCGTATCGGCGGAAAGATAATTGAATACCGGATGGATTATGTAGAAAAGTTAAAACTTAATGCTACAGATATTTATAAGGGTATTTCTAACAACAGAGAAGTTTTTGACATAATTTATATGAATTCTGTTAAAGATTCAGGCTCGTCAGCCGCTGAATGGTCACAGGCAATTTATGATAAGCTTCAGAAAAACCGTGAAAGTGATATTGCAAGATTGCTGACATCTGTCGGCCCTCATAAAGATGATCTTGAAATAACTCTTAACGGAAAATCAGCCAGAGCCTATGGCTCACAGGGGCAGCAGCGCACCTGCGCCCTTGCTATGAAAATAGCTGAAGGTTTTATAATAAGAGATTATTCAGGCGAACAGCCTGTAGCTTTGCTCGATGATGTTATGAGTGAGCTTGATTCAAAAAGACAGGTTGACCTTTTAAAATATCTTGACGGATGGCAGGTTTTTGTAACCTGTTGCGATAAGGCTCATGTTGAAAAAATAAATCATGCAAAAGCCTTTTTTGTTGAAGACGGAACAATCAGAGAAATGTGAGGAATATTTATGTTTCTTCATCTTGGTGAAAACACAGTTATTTCAACTGAAAATTTAGTTGGAATTTTTGACATGGATAACACAACTGTGTCAAAAATTACAAGAGATTATCTCACACAGATGCAAAAAGAAAATAAAGTTGTGAATGTAAGCTACGAACTTCCCAAATCTTTTATTCTTTGCAGAGATAAAAAAACTAAAGAAGAAGTTTTATATATTTCTCCGATTTCTACGCAGACCTTGTTAAAGAGAATTCAGAATCCGAGGATAGATTAAAATGAAGCT
>JAZRME010000354.1:0-5443 GCA_045647325.1 Acutalibacteraceae bacterium
CCTTGTTATGTATGATAAAGGTGAATTGAAGAAGACAATAGCTCAGATTGAGTCACTTCTTGCTCCGGCTTCATCAGCAACATTTTCTGTTGATTCTGTTGATAATATGGCAGGTTATGATCAGCTTGTTGATGCTCTTAAGAACGCTCAGCATACAACTGCTAAGCCTGATCTTTGTCAGACAGATATTGACTCAGCTTATGAAGAGCTTGTTGATGCAGGTGAAAAGTTGGGCAAAGAATTCTGGATTGAAGCTGAAGTTGCCGACACAACCGATACAACAGCTACTGTTGAGGTTACGGTTTTGGGTGATGTAAATAAAGTTCGTCTTATAAATTCAGACGGAGAGACTTTCACATTCACCGCTGACAGCTCAAATGTTAATTCAGTAACTGACCTTGGTAACGGTATTGTCAGATGGAGTATTGCGATGTCTGTCTATAAGCCGACAGAAACATACAGTGTTTTTGCCAGACTTGATTCAACAGGCTGGAATCCCGAATACGCAACATTGACGATTAATGAAAGAATTCCTGACACAACACTTAAATCAGTTGATATAACTGATGACTTTGATGGTGTTATATATCATGGTGTCAATGAAATGACAGTAATTACCGGCGCTGATGTTACAAAGGTTCAGCTTTATAAAGATGGTAATACATGGACATATACACCGGAAAACGCAGATGTAAATATTGAAAACGGTGAAAAGGTATGGAAGTTTAATATGAGTTTTACTGAACTCGGAGATAACACTTATTACATTTGCTTACGCTCGTTAAAAACTGCTTTTGTAGCTGTTGACACTGTTGATGTAACTGTATATTCCAAATAAAAAATATAATTTTCAAAGGAGGGCTGCGGCCCTCCTTTTGTGTTAATTTTATATAAATTTACTGTATTTGCATTTACTTTTTAAAGGTACTGTGATATACTTGTATGGATTAGAAGTTATAGAGGTGGAATATGATTACAAAACTGTCAAAATGGGTTGTTAAAAACCCTATGTTAATAATATTTATAGCTATTGCTTTATTAGTTCCTGCTACAATCAGCTATTTATTAACACCTATCAATTACGATATTCTTTCATTTTTGCCTGAGCAGTCCGAGCCCGGTGATATTGAAGATTCAAATGCTGTTTTTGGTATTGATGTTGTTGGCGACAGCGCTAATATTTCAATTATCATTATGGAAGATTTATCCCCCAAAGAGATGGACCGTATAGCTGAAAAGGTCAACGCTGTAGAAGGTGTTGCCAGCGCTATGTGGATCGGTTCAGTGGCTGATATCGGCATTCCCGAGTCGATGTATCCCGATGTTCTGAAAGAGTTTCTTTATGGAGTGGATAAAGAAACAGGCAAAAAGTCAACACTGATGCTTGTTAACTATGAACCTGATGATCCGAAAAACCCTAAATTAGATTCAGTGGCTAAAGTTAACGCTGTTAAAGAAGTCTTAAACGAAAAATGTTATGTTTACGGACTTTCTGCTGTTATGGCCGATACCAAAGAAATTACTGAATCTGAGATGTTTATATATATCGGTGTTGCGGTAGGACTTGCTGTAGTGATTATTTTTATTACTACAAAGCATTGGATGACCACAGGTGTTATTATTGCAGCCCTCGGTCTCGGTGTTATTCTGAACATGGGAACTAACTTTGTTTTCGGAAGTGTTTCTTACCTGACTCAGGCAATTGCAGCGATCTTGCAGTTGGCGGTTACTATTGACTACGCTATTATTCTTCTTGACAGATTTGAAGAAGAATGTAAAAAAACAAATAATGTTAAAAAAGCAATGGCGAAAGCTGTTAAATATTCATTCGCTTCTCTGTTCGGCGGTGCATCAACAACGTTTTTTGGCTTTATTGCTTTATGCTTTATGAGTCTTACAATCGGTTTTCAGATCGGCATTGTTATGGCTAAAGGCGTTGTTTTTGGTCTTTTGTCAGTTCTTTTGTTTATGCCGGCTCTTGTTATTAAGTTTTATAATCAACTTTATTGCAAAACCCATAAAAACTTTATTCCCACCTTTGACAAGTCCATTGACTTTATAATAAATCATAAAAAGGTTTTTGTAGTTATTTTCTTTATTTTATTTATTCCCGTATATCTGCTTAACTCAAATGTTCCGACTTATACTGACCTGAACGGCAGAATGCCTGATGAATCTCCTTCCAAAATCGCTTCAGAAAAATTTGCAGATGATTTTGGTGTAGCTTCAATGACTTTCGCTCTTGTTGACGCTGATTTACCCTCAGGTAAAGTTACTCAGCTTATCAATGAGTTAGAAGAAGTAACAGGTGTTTCTAAGGTTATTGCTCTTAACAGCTTTATCGGTGGTGCGATCCCTACTGACATTATGCCTGATATGCTTAAAGATATAATCGAAAAAGAAGTTGAGATTGACGGCAAAAAACATAAATACAGCCTGATGGCGATGTTCACTGACATCGGACTTAAAGATGAGAAGGCTTTCACGGATATGAAAGATGAACTCACCAAAGTTGTTAAATCATACGACCCTATAGGCTGTATAACCGGTGAAGGTATTATGTATGATGAGCTTGTTGATATCGCTAAAGTTGACCTGGTTGTAACAAGTATTATCAGTATGGCTACAGTTGCTATTCTTGTTGCGCTGACCTTTAAATCGTTGTTCATTCCTGTTGTGCTTGTTGCCGGTGTTCAGTTTGCTATCTATCTGAATCTTGCAATTTCAACTCTTTCAGACTTTACTGTTCAGCATTATATCAATCAGTTCCTTGAAGCTCCGACGGATGATAAGGTTGTTTTCCTTGCTCCGATTGTTCTCGGATGTGTTCAGCTGGGCGCTACGATTGACTATGCGATTCTGTTGACATCCCGTTTCCAGGAAGAGTTGCAGAAAGGCCATGAAAAACATGAGGCAATGCGCAGAGGTGCAAGAGCTGCATCAAGGTCAATTTTCCAGAGCGCTATGATATTCTTTGCTGCTACTATCGGTATTGTTATTGTTGGTAAGGTTGAGCTTGTTACTGACCTTTGTATGCTTATGGCACGTGGTGCACTTATCAGTTCAATAGTTGTTATGATATTTATCATGCCTCTTCTTCTTTGTTTTGAAGGAATTATCAGCAAAACAACCTTTGGTTGGCGTGAATTTAAAGAATTTGATTTAAAAAGAGGTTTAGGTTTTATGAAAAAGAATAAAAAGACTGCAAAAGCAGTTGTTTCACTTGTTTTGTGTCTCTGCCTTACTCTTGGCTTTGCAGGATGTTCAGGTGACAAAAATAAAGATGATGGCAACGCTAATGAGCAGGTTGCGATGTTTGAAAAAACAGCTAAAAACGTTACTAAAAGTGAATCTGTTTTTATTAACCTCAACGCAAACGGCGGAATCACTAAAACCACTGTAACAGACTGGATTCACACTGATACCCCTCAGGTAAGAGTTTATGACGTAACAGATCTTGACTCAAGTAAAATCCAGAATGTTAAAGGTGACACTCTTCCTATAATCAATAAAGAAAACAATAAAGAATTGATGTGGAATCTCGGCTCCACAGATTTATATTACACAGGTCAGACCAATAAAAAGCCCCCTGTTACCATTAAAATCAACTATTATCTGGATGGTAAACTTATGTCACCTGAAGATATGCTTGGTGAGAGTGGCAAGGTCAAAATTGAGTTTGAATTTGATAACACATACACTAAGGCTATCAAAATCAATGGTGTTACAAGAAAAATGTACCTTCCTATGGTAGTGGTCGGCGGTACCATTCTTCCAGAAAGCAACTTCTCGGCTATTGAAACAGAAAACGGTATTTCACTCGGAGATGGTTCAAGCGAGTTAGTTGGTGTGTTCAGCATACCTGGAATAAGCGAAAGCCTTGGTATCGGTTCAGAAGATCTTCAGGGCTACGGTGATATCGAGCTTAATAATAAAGCAAGTATCACCGCTGATGTTGAGAAGTTTGAATTAGGCAATATGTATTTTGCAGCTATTCCTGTAGCATCACTTAACCTTGATTTTGACGCTACCAATCAGGTTAACAGCCTTCAGAGTACTTTAAATATTCTTAAAACCCTTTTGGGCAGCCTTAATAATATTGATATCAAGGGATTACTTAACACTCTTTCTTCTAACAGCTCTAATATTTCGGGTCTGGCAAATGTGCTTAATGACGCTATTTATGTTTATAACAGCAATCAGGCTGCTTTGGAAAAAATCACAAGCGTTCTTACTGTTGAAAATATGAATACTCTTTCAGATCTTCTTGTTGAACTTGAAAAGCCTGAAAATAAAGAAGCAATTTCAATGCTTACAAATTCAGGACTTATTCAGAGTCTTATGAATATTCAGGACCTTGCGGAAGCTCTTAAAAAAGCTCAGCCTGTTATGCAGCAGCTTTCAGCTGTTATGAACGACCCTGAAGTTAAATCAACTCTGAATAACCTTGATTCTACAATGGCTACTCTTGATAATCTTCAGCGTGAAATTAAAAAGAACGAAAATCTTATTAATATGCTGACAGATTTGCTGTCTTCAACTAATCTCAACTCAATAACCGATATTTCTAATGTACTTGCCAGCTCTAATGTTGATCTTAATGATTACGGCATTATTGTTGATGATACAGATGCATTTGTCGCTAACTGCGAAGCTTGGATTAAAGTAGGTCAGGATTATAGAATTTTCACCGATGCTCATAAGTCAATGAGCACAAATGTTGCTTTTATTTATATGACTCAGAGTATAACCGGCGGTTTTGAAGTTGATCCCACTATTGAAGAACAGGAAGAAGCTGAAATACCGTGGTATAAGGAATTATTCGGTTAATATTTCGGGGCTGTAGTAATACAGCTCCGATTACTTTAATATTAGTAGGGAGTTTTATCTATGAAAGGAAAGCTTATTGTTATTGAAGGACTTGACGGCAGCGGAAAATCAACTCAGATCAGCCGTCTTACAAAAGTTTTATCTGAAAAAGGGTTGTCTTTGAAACAAATTAAATTACCTGACTACGAAAGTGAGTCAAGCGCTCTTGTCAGAATGTATCTTAATGGCGATTTCGGAAAAAAACCTGAAGATGTAAACGCTTATGCTGCGTCAGCTTTTTATGCTGTTGACCGTTTTTCAAACTTTAAAACAGTATGGATGGATGATTATAACAATGGTACTGTTATTCTCGCTGACAGATACACAACTTCTAATGCCTATCATCAGGCTACAAAATTACCCGGCGACGAGTGGAGCAGCTATTTTGAATGGCTTGAAGATTTTGAATATAATAAGTTAGGCATTCCGAAGCCGGATTGCGTAATTTATCTTGATATGCCGATTGAAATATCACAGAAAATGATGTCTGAAAGATACCGTGGGGACGAAAGTAAAAAAGACATACATGAAAGCAATATTGAATATCTGCTTAACTGCCGCAATTCTGCTTTGG
>JAZRME010000355.1:0-2984 GCA_045647325.1 Acutalibacteraceae bacterium
GGTCCTCACCTGCTTCAATAGCAAGGCGCTTGTGACCCATATCCTGTAAAGCTGTTACTTCTTTTACAATCTCTTCCTGAGTAAGCTTTTTACGGGCAATATTTTTATTTTTAAGATGATAAGGGCAATATACGCAACCATTCACGCAGTAGTTTGAAAGATACAAAGGGGCAAACATAACAATTCGGTTGCCGTAAAAATCTTTTTTGATCTGCTGCGCAAGATCATATAATTCCTGAACTTTTTCAGGAATATCACAAGCAAGAAGCACAGATGCCTCCCGATGATTAAGACCTTTACGAAGCTTTGCTTTTTCTATGATCGCATCGATAAGCTCAATATTATTTTTATTCTGTTCAGCATATTCAAGAGTTTCAAGAACCTCATTATGATCAATAAACTCTTCAGCCTTTAATGATTTAGGATTATACATAATCTAACCTCACTTTGAATTTGAATAAGCAGTTTTGACGCTGACGCCATTTAATTTTCCGATTTTACCTGAAATATTGTTGATTATATTCATAGGTGCATCAACAGCAACACTAATGATATTTATGTTTTTAGCACGGTAAGGAATACCCATTCTCCCGATAATGTATTCCCCGTTTTCATGAAGAATCTGGTTAACAGCCTCAGCTTTTTCATACTCTTCAACGATTATTGATATAACTGCAACTCTTGTTTCCATATTTCCTCCAAAATAAAAACTGCACCTTCACGGAGAAAGGCGCAGTTATACAAATAAACTATTCTGCAACTTTCACCGCAATAAAATTTTGGTGTCAGACAAACTTATCACTTTCCGTCGGCAAGCCTTCGGTCAGTACAATCATTATATCACTTTGTTAAATTTTTGTCAACTGTTTTATAGCATCATTTATAGCCATTCTTTTTTCAAAATGCCACTTTTCACTATGCGGATACTTATTAAACGCAATTTCACTTTCACTCTCAAGAAGATTTAAAGTTTTTTCTCTGCCTACAAGACTTTCAAGAGCATAAAGTGCTCGCATATCCTGTAATGCATCACAAAAAACCTTAAGGCGGAGTGAACAAACAGGAGCATAATTTTCACCGGGATAAACAATATAAGCATCACCGCCGGAAAATGCATTTCCACAGTCAGACACCTCGTAAGGATTAATCTTAGCTCTGGAAAGCTGAGTATACCAGAAATTATATCCCCAATGTAAAAATCCTTTGATACCATATTTGTAAAACTGATAACCAATAACTCTTGTGCGTTGAGAAGGCATTGAAAGAAAGCGATTTGTAAAGTTTCCGTCAACAGGTCCACAACAATAATAAACCCATAAATCAGGAACATTACCCACAAAATCAATAGCATGATCAACTTCAGGAATAGGATTCTTTACAAGTCCCCTTTTATAAAATTCATAACTTGAAAGGGCATCAATAATCTTATATTCTCCAAAGAGAGAATATACTATCTTGCTGCATTTTTCGTATTGCTCAATATCTTTTTCTCCCGGCTCGTCAGAAATGTGAAAATATGAAATGTTTTCTATTCCGCATTCTTTAATAACCGGCTTTAATGCCTTTGATAAGGCTGTCAGAAATGATACATACTCCTCACCTGTTGAGTCAGTTTCCCAACCGAAAATTCGTTTTTCTTCCCCATTTACAGTTGCAATTATCTTTGGTGCATGTAAAGCTCCCCACTGTGTAAAGAAATGGGAAAATTCATACCCTTTCATTCCGCACTTTTTAAAAAGCTCAATCCATTTTTTTAGCTTATCAAAACCAAAAGTATAACCGTTATCTGTGATAGTAACATCAACAAGCTGAACAGTCATACGCTCACTACCGACTTCAGTGTCAAGAGCCGGAGTAAATAACGGGATAAGCAGACTATTGATTCCGTGTTCAACTGCAACTTTTACATAATTTTCTACACACTGCCAATATTTATCACTGAAAGGCTTAAACCCATACCAATCACAAAGGCAATCAGTATGGAACCAATGAGTACAAGTAAAATCGACTTCAGGAAGCTGATAATCAACAACATCAATTTTTACCGTCTGAGTAACTGTATCGGTTCCGTTTGTAAAAGTAAAGATAATTTCTTTTTCACAAGAAACATCAGCCTCATATTCAAAAAACAGCACCGATGGTTTATCTTTATAAACTGCAACAATATTATCATTTTTGGGATTAAGAACATCAGGAAAAAGTCCGGGCATTTTTGTTATATAGTAGTGATCTGCTTCTTCACTTGTAGCAACACTTGCAGGAGTATAACCGATTTCATAAACACTAAGACCGGACTTATCTCCGATCGAAAAACTCACACTTTCATCGCAGTCCCCTTGTAAAGCGATCTGAAAACAAAGTTTCTCCCCTCTGAGGCAAGAAAACTCATTAACAGAAAAAAGCGCTTCAATATTATTATATTGCATAACCTTTGCCATAGCTGTTAACACAACTGATCTAAACATAATTCACCTCATAATAATTTCAGTTAAAATTAAAGCAGGTATAGACATACCATACCTGCTTTCAGATTACGCACCTAAATATGCTTTTCTTACTGATTCATCGTTAATAAGGTCACTGGCCTTACCACTTAATGAAATATTTCCTGTTTCGAGAACATAAGCTCTGTCAGCAATTGAAAGAGCCTTTTGGGCATTCTGCTCAACAAGAAGAACGGTTGTGCCGCCCTCACTGATAACCTTGATAATATCAAAAATCTCTGAAACGAGCAACGGAGAAAGACCCATTGAAGGCTCATCCATAAGGATGATTCTCGGGTTGCTCATAACGGCACGACCCATAGCAAGCATCTGCTGTTCACCACCGGAAAGGGTACCTGCAACCTGATTTTTTCTTTCTTCAAGGCGAGGGAATCTTTCATAAACCATTTTAAGAGTGGCAGCAATAAGATTTTTATCTTTTCTTGTATATGCGCCAAGCTTAAGATTTTCAAGAACTGTAAGCTGCTGGAATATACGACG
>JAZRME010000356.1:0-9225 GCA_045647325.1 Acutalibacteraceae bacterium
CAACCTTTTCGGCTATGACAATGTCGGCTTTCATATGAGCGAAACGGTTATGACCGTTGATTTTAGCGGACCTCTTTCTCACGAAGATATTGAAAAGGTTGAGCTTCTTGCAAACCTTGCTGTAAGAAATAACACTGCTATTACTGCGTGGTATCCTTCACCCGAAGAGCTTGCCGCAACCCAATACCGTTCAAAACTTGACACCACTGAGGGTATTCGCCTTGTTAAAATCGACGGTGTGGATTGCTGTGCTTGCTGTGCCCCTCATCCGTCAAGAACAGGCGATGTTGGTGTGATTAAAATTCTTGATTCCTGCCCACGCAAAAAGGGCACAAGAATTGAAATGGTTGCAGGTATTCACGCTTATAAAGATTATGTTTATCTTCATAATGCAGTCAAAGCTGTTATGGGTATGCTTTCAGCTTCAAGAGATAACATTGTGTCAGCTGTTGCAAGACAATCAGAGCTTATTCAGACACTTAAATATGAAAATCAGAAAATGTCTAAAAAATTAGCTTTTTATGAGCTTAATCCGACTGAAATTAACGGCTGCGCTTATGCGATAACAGAAAATCAGTCTTATGACGATTTAATTTTCTGCGCCAATTCTCTGCTTGAAAAAGGCTTGCAGAAATGCATACTTCTCTCAAAGACAGACGAACACAATTACATCTACGTTGTCAGCTCAACAACTAATGTTCAGGAAACTGTAAAGGCTCTTAACTCTGCCCTTAACGGAAAAGGCGGAGGAAGAGACACTCATGCTCAGGGCAAGGTTGTGGCTGATTCTGTTGATGAAGTGAAATCGGTTGTTGAAAACCTTATAAAATAAACAAATAAATCTCTGTTGCATTTTAGTGACAGAGATTTTCTTTTTGTGCAAAATACCGATAATTTTATATAAAGTTTATTTAATTATCTTATTGAGAGTATAAGGTAAAATGTGTTAAAATTTACCTAACAAAAAATGCGAGGTGCGATTTATGAAATTCAAAAAAGTATTGAGTGTTTTTCTTGTAATTACAATGCTTCTTTCTGTTGCTTCTGTTTCAGTAATGGCAGACAACGGCTATGTTGCAAATTATGATAAAGACACACCTATTATTATTGTTCACGGTATGAGCCAGAACGATACTTATGTTCTTGATGAAAACGGTGAAAAAATCACTGATGCCGACGGTTATGTGACCGGTTGGCCTCTTGAGATTGATATTATGGCATTGGTTAAGGTTGCTGTTATTCCTTTGTTTATGGCAATTTTAACAGGTGATAATGAAACTCTTTATGAAGCTGCAAAGCAGGGCGCTTATGACGGTCTGCCTTATATTCACAAAGATGCTCAGGGTAACTATGAACACAATGTTGTTGTTCCTTGCTACGAATATCCTATGAGTGAAATGACCGAAGAGCTCAGAGAGTATTATTTCAATATACTTCCTCTTCAGGGTCTTTGTAATTTGGTTGGCGGCGAAACCGTTTATTATTTCGGTTATGACTCATTCGGCAGCATCAAAAACGAAACAGAAAACCTTCATCGCTATATTCACGAGGTAGTTCTTCCTCAGACAGGTGCAGATCAGGTTCGTCTTTGCAATATCAGCCTTGGCGGAACAATCGGTGTAAGCTACCTTGAAACATATCCTGAAGATTACAAACTCATCAAGCGTATGGAATATGTAATTCCTGCAATTGACGGCTCAGATATTATCGGTGATATTCTCACAGGCAACCTCAGCGTTTTTTATGATGACAACGTTCTTTATAACGAGCTTCTTGTAACGCTTCTTGGTGACACATATCTTTCATATCTTATTAATATCGTGCTCAGAGTTCTTCCTAAGGATGTTCTTGAATCTACTCTTCACGGTATCCTTGACGGCCTTATCAGCGCAGGTGTACGCTCAACTACACTCATCTGGGCTCTTTGCCCCACAGATTATTATGAACAGGCAAGAGCAATGTGGCTTGAGGATGAAGAATATGCATCTATCGCCGCAGAAGTTGACGCTTATATGGAAGCCCGTGCAAACTTCCCCGAAAATATTGCTGCTCTCAAAGCTACAGGAACACAGGTGTTTGACATAGTTTGTCACGGCGGCGGAATGTTCCCTCTTTGCAAAGATTATAATGTGACCAACGGTGACGGCATTGTTCACGCTGAGTCAGCTTCAATGGGCGCAACATTTGCAAACGTTGGCGAAACTCTCGGTGACGGTTATAAAGCAGTGGGCACTTATTGCTCTGACCCTGCTCATAACCATATCTCTCCTGATAACACAGTTGACGCAACAACAGGTCTTCTTCCTTGCACAACATGGTATATCAGCCATCAGGCTCACGAATTGCTTCCTCTTAACGATGTAGCTCTTAAGATGGCATTTGATATTATGGCTGATGATAATATGGTTGATGTTTATTCAAACCCCGAGGTTTATCCTCAGTTCAATGAAGGCAGACTCACTAAAGAAGCTAAAGAGTACCTTGCTGCCTGGGAAGAAGCTGATAAAACAGCTATCGCTGCTGATAAAGTTGCAGCAGTTGAGGTGGCAGTTGCCGAGGTTGAAAAACAGCTTAGTGAAACAATTGTTAATAACGCAGCATGGCTTGAAGCTGTTGAAACACTCAGAGTTGCTCTTGTTGAAGCCGAAGTAATTGAAGACACTTCGCCCAGCGAAATTGAAAATGTTTTCACAACAATTACAAAGTACCTCAATAAAGGTGTAAACTTAATATTTGAGATGGTATAAAAATTATCCCCTTACGGAATCAGAACCGTAAGGGGATTTTTATGTCATTTTATTAACTCAATAATTTGGTCAAAATTTGAAAAAACATAAATCAGATCTTTAAAAATCCACTTGATTGTGTTTAAGATGTTGCGTAAAGATGATTGCTCAACAACTTCAAGGTCATACTCTGTTTCAACAAACTCATTTGTTTTAATAATTTCAAAGGTGCATTCTGCCGCAGCGTGGTCAGAAACATCTTCACCTGCATCATTTTTAACCCAGGTATATTTGAAATCAACAGGTTTTATTTCAACGCCGTTGCCGTCTTTATAGAGGAACTTTTCTACCGAGTCCCAATTGCCCCAATATGAAACTCCTGTAGCGTACCATTGTGAAAAGTCAGTGTAATCACCGTTGTTGTGAACTTCAACCCAAGCATCACGAAGTTCGCCTTTTTCGTGGAAGATTGAATACATATTGCTGTTAATGTCTGCTGTTGTGTGAAGGAAGTGATTAAAATCACCGGTGATAACCACGGGTCTCTTATACTTTTCATAATTTTCATTTACAAGATCCATAAGCTGAAGATAATTGCTTTCTCTTGCAAATCTTGAACCGAGCCCGTCAAATGCATCAGCGTGAATGTTATAAAAGTCAATATAAATTCCGTCACCGACATAAATCACACAATGCATAAGTCCCTTGGGTGTCAGCGTATCACCTTCAGCAATATCGCCGTAGCAATCATCCCATTGTTCACGGTGTTCATTATAAAGAGGCATATCTTTTGTGACGATATTAAGACCGTCACCACCGGGGATGTTACCGGAAAAGTTAGTCTGATAATCATAATCGTTGAGGTTGTCAACAAAGCTGTTGTGATAACTGAAATCTTCCTGAACAGCAACGATATCAAACTCGTTTTCGTTTATGTATTTTGATATTGAAGCTGTGTTGCCCGAGCCGTCAGTTCCGTCAAATTTAGGAAGCCCTGCAATATTGTAGTTCATCATTTTTACGGTAAGGTTTGAGCTTTGCTCGGGTGTTTCATCGGCTGAAGCTGTAAAAATCAGACATCCCGCAGCAATAATTACAGCCATAAAAACACTCAGTAATCTTTTTTCTTTTTTCATAAATTTCACTCCTTTACTGTTGAATTTTACCATATAGAATTAAAAAAAGCAATAATAATTCTCAAAAAGCAATTTATGTACAAAAATAACATATTTTTTAAAAATAACTGTTGATTTTTGGATATATTTAATATAAAATATAATCAGAAAGCAATAAAGGAGGTATCCGTATGAAAAAAATAATTACTATCAGCCGTGAGTTTGGTTCAGGAGGAAGAAGTATCGGCAAAGAGGTTGCTAACCGCCTTGGCTATAAGTATTATGACAAAGAGCTTGTGAAACAGGTTGCAACAGAAACAGGCTTCGCTCCTCAGTATATTGAAGAGCAGGGTGAATATGCACCCGGCAAGAATAAGTTCGCTTATGTGTTTACGGCTCCGGGCTCTCCCGGAATTATGGACGGACTTTCAGCCTCCGACTTTTTGTGGAACATTCAGCGCAGAGTTATTATGCAGATAGCTGATGAAGAGCCATGCGTTATTGTCGGCAGGTGCGCTGATTATATTTTAAAAGACCGTGATGATTGTCTGAATGTTTTTATTCACGCTGATGAGCTTTATCGTGCAGAAAGAATCGTGCGTCTTTACGGTGAGAGTGAAAAGAAACCGGCTAAGCGCCTCAATGAAAAAGACAAAAAAAGACGCGTTAATTATAAGCATTATACCGGTAGGGAATGGGGCGACCCACGAAATTATCACATCTGCCTTGACAGCAGCCTTTTAGGTCATGACAGTTGCGTTGAAACAATAATTGCTCTTGCAACAAAAGAAGAATAATTCAGTATAAAATAACGGCTTGAGGGAAGTTATCGCCCTCAAGCCGTTTTTCAGCATTTAAAAATTGTCAGTTTATGCAGCGCTCTTGTTGCTGCCATATAAAGATAAGGATTATTCTCTTTGCCGTCAAATTCGTTGTTTTCATCAACAATGATAACATTATCAAACTCAAGACCTTTTGTATAAACAACAGGCATAACAGCAGGTTGGTTACCAAAAATTTTGTTTTTGTCATCATAGAGTTCAACATCGGTGTCAATAATGAGTTTGTTAAAAATTTTTCTTGCCGTGGGCGATGTTTTGGTTATAACACAAACAGAACCTTCGGCATTTTTTATGGCTGATTTCACATCGCTGAAGATATCAGAGCTTTCGATAATTTCGGGTTCTTCACCGTTACGCTCAAAGGTTTCGTAATCAGCCGACGGCAAAAACTTCTGAGCGAAGTTGCTGATTTGTTTTGTGGAACGGTAGCTTTTTTGAAGCTTCAGAATTTCAGCCGAATAAAGCTCAGCTAATTCATTTATATCAGCAGAGTTGATTGACGGAACAATTGCCTGATTAGAGTCTGTGAGAATTGTAAATCTGGCTTTAGGATAAATATGTCTGATAATTCTGTGTTGAAGAATTGAAAAATCCTGAGCCTCGTCAATCAGAACATGGCGAACTTTGTTTTGCTGGTCCATTTTACCCATAAGACAGCGGATATAAAGAACAAGCATCGCATCCTCAAACTTAATCTTGTTATTCTGAAGATCTTTTATGTATGGCTCAAAGAGAATGCCGTTATCATAATTTTTATAAATATCTGCAAGGGTGTTGTAGTCGTTTACATCAAGTTCCTGACGCAGTTTTTCTTTGACATCTGATAAAATCTGCTTTTTCATAGCTTCAATATATTCGCCTGTGTCATCGAGAATACTGCTTTGTTCATCGGCAACAGCATAAATTTTTTCATAGCTGTCAGAAAAATATCTGTTGATTTTTTCTGTTGCAAATTCAGTTATTATTTCAAGTCTCTCATCAAAGGCAGATGTTTTTGTCTTTTTTCTCAGAAGCTCGGTTAATTCATTACCTGAAAAAACAAGATCGTCATAGAGCGAAAAATCAGAAAAGCCGATATTACAGCGCTTGATATGATTTTCGACAAAGCTGATGAATTTGTCAGAGTTTTTAATTTTTGCAAAATCTTCTCTGTTTTTTTCTTTTTCAATAATCGCTTCAGCTTGTTCATAATAGTCGGTTGTTAACACATCAGAGTCAAGCAAAGCGTAAAAATTAAAGTCGCTGATAGGTGCTTCGCCTAATTCGGGAATAATATCAGAAACATAACTTGCAAAAATATCGCTGCCTGTAAACATCACAACCTCAGCTGATGAAAGGTTGTTTCGGTGTCTGTAAAGCAGATATGCAATTCTGTGAAAGCCTACAGATGTTTTGCCCGAACCTGCAGGGCCGCAGACGATGAGGTTTTTATCTGCGCCAAATCTGATGGCTTTATTTTGCTCTTTCTGAATGCTGCTGACAATAACCTTAAGTCTGTCAGTTGATGTTTCACTCAATGCCTGCTGCAAAATATAATCGTCGATTTTGATGTCACTGTCAAAGCAATAAACAAGTTCGCCTTTTTCAAATTTATATTGGCGCTTACTTAAAATTTCACCCTCAATTCTGCCTGACGGTGCATCAAAATAAGCTTTGCTGTCAAAATCTTCATAAAAAAGACCTGCAACAGGTGCTCGCCAGTCATAAACATAAGGTGCGATTTCTTTTTCATCAAAAAGACTTTTGAGACCAATGTAGAATTTCTCGACCGGATAGTCGTCTTCTTTAAAATCAACTCTTGCAAAATAAGGGTGATTTTTAAGACCCTGCAAAAAATATGCATCTTGTTTTGCAGTTTCGCTTTTTATCATTTTTCTTTCAATGCTGTAATGCAACTCGGTCAAGTCAATTCCGCCATAAACGGCACGATAAGGGTCGTCAAGGGCAAATTTTCTGCCTTCTTTTATAGCTAACTCTTCAAGCTCAACAGAAAGATTCTGAAGTTTGACTATTTCTCTGTCCATAAAATTCTGAACAAGGTCAAGATATTCAAGCTCTTCTTTTTCGATTTTTGCCATATAAACACCTCGCTTAACAGTATCTTCTCATTATGGCATAATTTTTTAAAAATTACAAGTTGATATTTTGTTTTTTTAGTGTGTTTAATGTAACTTTATGAGCAACAAACACACCGATAATCAATAATATAAGCACATAAGGTGTGATTTTAAATGATGTGGCTGATGCAATATAACCGTAAACAAGTTGAATCGCAAAGCCTGTTCCATAGGCTCCGCCCATATGATAACCTGTTATGTCAGCTGAATAGTCGCTGCCGAATCTTGCCGGAACGCTATGTAACACGCTTGGAAAAATCGGGCCAAAACCGATGCCGATTAAAAGAAAACCAAACAAAGATATTTTACCGAGAGGCAACGCAAAAATGATAATGCCCACAAGAGTGATTGCGATTCCGCCGACAATAAGAGCGTTGTCACTTGCTTTAAGTGAAACAAAGCCTGAAATAACTCTGCCTATCATAATTCCTGCAAAATAAAGTGAAATCCACAAAGCAGCCTCGTCAGGTGTTATAGAAAACACATTAACAGCATAAGTTGCACCCCAGGTGCCGAGCATAAATTCTGCGCTGCAATAAAGCCCTAATGAAAGAATGGATGTAACAACGCCTTTGATTTTTAATAACTCAAAAAGACTCTTTTGGGGCGCAGGTTCTTTTTTATCTTCAGAGTCAGAAGATGCTTTGTCATCTTTCCATTTATTGAGAGTAAGTAAAATAACAACAGAAAATGCAAGTTGCAACGCTGCCACAACTCTGTAGCCTACACGCCATTCTCCGGGCTCACCGTCAAGAAATGATGACATAATTATCGGGCTGATTGTGACACCTAACGCCCACGAACAATGCAGCCAGTTCATATGTCTTGCATGATAATGAAGCGAAACATAGTTGTTGAGCCCTGTGTCAATTGCACCTGCACCATAGCCCATAATAACGGCAAAAATCATCATTACCACGATATTTGGTGAAAAACTCATGCCGACAAGGCCGAGCGCTGTGAGAATAGTTGAATAAAGGGTCACTTTACCTGTTCCGAATTTTCTGATAAGCTTACCTGCAAGAAAGCTTACTCCGCCTGAACACACACCGATAATAACACCGTACCACGAGGCGAAGCTCTCGGGAATATTGAAATCAGTATGAACAACGGGCCAGGATGCGCCAAAAAGTGAGTCGGGCAATCCCAATGAAATAAATACAATATAAATAACAGCTAATAATACAGACATTTTTTACCTCAAAAAAAGCGGAAATAAATTCCGCTTTTATCATTCTTTTTCTTCTTTTTTTGCTAAATTATTTGTGTCAATTGAGTTTCTGAAAACAACAAACTTCTGATAAAGAAATTCAGTTGAAAGATTGATTGCCATTGTAACGGCTAACACAAGGTATTCGTTCCAAAGCCAATCCTCAGCCATAATGTCGCCCCACCATGTTGAAAGAGGAGTAAACACAACATAATAGGCTGCAACCTTGAGCATCGCCACAGGCACATTACTCGCTGATTTAAAGGTGAATTTTCTGTTGACGGTAAAATTAAAAAGAACGGAAAGAACGAGCGCAGGAAGATATGCGTACCAATATTTTTGAGTCACAAACTCGTTGAGCAGAGTGAATGTTACTGTCTGGATAATTCCTGCCCCGGCAGAAAAAATCACAAATTTGAGCGTTCTTATAAATTCTTTCTTTTTCATAAAAACCACCATTTCTTATCTGATATAAAAAGATTATATCTTTTTAAAATATCTGTGTCAATATTTAGTATTTGAAAATCATACAACAGATGTTATAATAAATTGAAGTCTTTATTATTTCTTTATATTTCATGTATATAATCTTTGAAATTTAATGATTTAATATATATGC
This sequence comes from Acutalibacteraceae bacterium, assembly GCA_045647325.1. Lineage (GTDB taxonomy): Bacteria > Bacillota > Clostridia > Oscillospirales > Acutalibacteraceae > CAG-488. The sequence goes on from JAZRME010000356.1 coordinate 8,630, forward strand.
AGGATGTTAACGGGTTTGGTTGTAACCCCGATAGGAGGATGTTTATGTACCGGGTTCTTGTTTGTGATGATGATAAGGCTATTGTTGATTCCATTGAGATTTATCTGAAACTTGAAGGCTATGAGGTGCTCAAAGCTTATGACGGCATTGAGGCTATAGAAAAAGTCAGACAAGAGCAGATTCATTGTATGATTCTTGATGTGATGATGCCGAAGTTAGACGGCCTTATGACTGCGCATAAAATAAGGGATAACTATAACTTCCCCATAATTATGCTCTCTGCCAAAAGTGAAGACACCGACAAAATTATGGGTCTTGATTTCGGCGCTGATGATTATGTTACAAAACCCTTTAACCCTCTTGAGCTTATGGCAAGGGTAAAGTCTCAGATTCGTCGGTATGCTATGCTTGGCAGTCTGCAGGTCAGAGAAAGTCTTATTGTCAACGGTGGTATAACTCTTGACACCGATACCAAAGAGGTTACCGTTGACGGAGAGCCGATTAAACTCACAGCGAGGGAATACGGTATTCTTGAATTTTTGATGATGAACACAGGTAAGGAAGTCGGATCGTAGCCATGTCGTTCTGTGAGCCAA
>JAZRME010000357.1:0-4971 GCA_045647325.1 Acutalibacteraceae bacterium
CTGATATAGCTGTTAATGTCTTTTTCGTAGTTATTAAGATCAAAAACAACTTCTTCATAATTTTCAGATTGATTTATTGAAACAGTGTCAAGAATTACACCGTCTGCAACGATACGCACTTTCTGGGTGTTATTTACACGAAGAGTGAACTGATCGGTTTCATCGTCAAACACAAAGTAATTAACAGAAGGGTATGCACCTGATGCAGAGAAACCGTCACCAAGCTCGTATGAGTTTTTAGAGTTTACAGAACTTGCAAAAAACTCACCGTTTGTCATACTCCTTACAATATCACCTGTGTAACCGTACCAGGGCTCAACAGAAGTCGGATATTCTTTGCCGTAAAAGTCTTTGTCTTCCTGTGACCATGCAGTACCGTCATTTACAAGGAAATACTGTGCATTTTTATCGATATCTGATTCTTCATGAGAGTCATCCTCACAGAAACCGTACATGTTAATTCCCTGAGGTGCAAGTTTTTTAAGACTGGCATCATAAACATGAAAACGGTCGTTTCTTGTACGGTTATCTGATGTGTTTACAAGCTCAATGCCGATAACACCTCTTTTAACCTGCTGACCTGTGATGTTAGTGTGGTTCCATTTTGAGTCAGATTCTGTATATGTAGTTCTGTTAGGACAATATCCTTCAAAAATGCTTACAAAGTCATTAACCCAGGATTCATCATAAACACCGGGGTCATCGTTACCGCCGGCCCATTCACCGACATGGTTGATTCTTGAGTATGCACCTTCGTCATAAGCTTCTTCAACTGTATCAGCCGGCCAGGAAGCGGTTCTGTTTGCGCCATGACCGAAAGAAACGTTATATGTGTTAACGTGGCACTTATTTGTTGTAATAGCGTTTGCTTCATTACCGAGGCCCATGTGGAACATACCTCTGCCTTCGTCAACGAGTGACTGAGGTCTGTCACCTACCTGATTACCGTTAATGATGTTCATATAGTCATCAACAGAGATTTCGTCGATGTTACCGTGAACAAAAGACTGGTAGCCGTAGATGGCACATCTGTCCTGATTGTTTGTCCAACCGCAGTCAGTACCGTTTGCTCCGGTCATACCTGTTACAACGCCATTGTGCTCAATCGCATAACCATTAACCGTTCCGTGGTCGGTAAGACACATTGCTTCATAACCTGTCTTATAATGATACCAGATTGTATCATTAAGCTCAATGTCAGCGTCGCTTCGGACAGTGTGGGCATGAGTTGATGCTTTGAATGCATGAAGCGTACCGTTGTCCCACTCAATGTTTTCATAGGGATTATCTACAATTGTAAAATCGTAGTCACCGATGATGTTGTTTCCTTCTGCATAAGCAGAAAATGAAACACTGAACAATGAAAAGGAAATAACAATAGTTAAAATACATGAAATGATTTTAGTTGCCTTTTTCATTTTATCACTCCTTCTTATTTAGTTAGAAACTCTAACCAATAAATAATATAACATTTTTAAAAGAAATTCAATTATAAAAAGGAAATAAAAACAAATATGTGACTATTGCTAATTTTGTAATGAAATAATTGTATAATTTTTCTTGCAAATAGAATTTTTTTGATATATAATTTTTCAGAGAAAGGGTGGTTTATATGTTTAATTCATTTAAATCAATTTATTTAGAATCACTTCCTGACAAAATCATAACTATGCTCCCGAGTATTTTGTGGTCAGTTGTTATAATCATTATAGGTATCTGGATTGGCAGGCTGACAGGCAAAATTGTTATCAAAGTTCTGGTTAAGCGTAACGCTGATAAATCAATTCATCATTTTCTCAGTAAGTTTGCTGATTTTATGATCAGAATCATTTTTGTTTTAATAGCTCTTTCAAATCTCGGTTTTGATATCAGTTCTTTTGTTGCTGCTCTTGGTGCTGCCGGTATAACTGCAGGTCTCGGTTTAAAAGATTGTGTTTCACAGTTTGCAAGCGGCATACAGATTCTTTTGAATAAACCTTTCAACAGCGGCGATTTTGTTGAAATAGACGGTCTTATGGGAACAGTTGAAGATATCAGGTTTATGAACACTTCTCTTATCACTGTTGACAATAAAAAGATAATTATTCCCAATAATCACATAACTGCAAATGATTTGATAAATTACTCATCACAATCAACAAGAAGAATTGACTTTGTTTATTCAATCAGCTATAATCAGGATATCAATAAAGCTAAAGAAGTTCTCTTTAAAACAGCAACAGAAAATGAATTTATACTTAAAGATCCTGCACCTTATGTTGGTGTAAAAGAGCATGGTAATCATAGCATAAATATTGTTTGCCAGGTGTGGTGCGAGGGTAAAAAATATTGGGATACATTTTACTCCATGCAAGAAAGTGTAAAAAATGCTTTCGATGCTGAAAATATTGAAATTCCGTATGAACAGCTTGATGTTCATATAAAGAAATGAGAGGTAATATGACACAATTACTGGTTAAATTGTTTATAAAAAACTGTGATGATACTGATAATCCGACTGTCAGAACCTCGTACGGTATTTTAAGCGGTATTGTAGGTATCATCGTCAACACGCTTATATGTGCAGTGAAGTTTGTTGTCGGTTATTTTACGGGAAGTATTGCAATAACAGCCGATGCTATCAACAATCTTTCTGATGCCGGGTCATCTGCCGTTACTTTGTTCGGCTTTAAAATTGCAAATAAACCGGCTGATGAGGAACATCCTTTTGGTCACGGAAGAGTTGAGTACATAACTTCATTGATAGTTTCTTTTATTGTTTTATTTATGAGTTTTGAACTTGCGATTTCTTCTTACGAAAAAATTGTAACGCCTCAGCCTGTGAAATATTCGCTTGTTTCGGCGGTTGTTATAGGTGTGTCGATAATCGGTAAGCTCTGGTTAGCGTTATTTAACAAAAAACTCGGTAAAAAAATCAATTCAGCAGCTATGACTGCTGTTGTTAAAGACAGTATAGGCGATATTGCAGCTACAACAGTTACATTGATTGCTCTTATAGTATCAAAATTTACTGATTTTTCTTTTGATGGTTATCTCGGAATATTTGTTTCACTTTTTGTTTTTTGGGCAGGTTTCAGTATTCTCAGAGAAGCAACCGGAACTCTGCTTGGCAAACCTCCGACAAAAGAGTTTGTTAAACAGCTTGAAGAAAGGCTTCTTTCTTATGATGGCGTTATGGGTATTCATGATTTTATGATTCATGATTATGGTCCCGGCAGGTTATTCGGCAGCGTTCACGTTGAAGTTCCGGCTGATGTTGATATCAATATTTCTCATGATATTATTGATAATATCGAAAAGGAAATATATGAAGATTTAGGACTTCTTCTTGTTATTCACCTTGATCCTCTTGCCGTGAATGAGGAAAGGGTTACTGCTACAAGAGATCAGATTATAGAAATTATCAAGCAAGTAAACAGCGACTATACAATTCATGATTTCAGAATGGTTGAAAGTCCGTCACACACAAACCTGATTTTTGACATGGTTATTCCTTACGGACATAAACAATCAAGACAAGAAATTGCAGATATTGTGTCTGATAAAATCAAAGAACACAACCCTATGTATTGTTGTGTTATCACTGTTGAACACAACTTTGTATAATCTGAACAAAATTAACATAAAATATTCTTCAATTTTTAAACGACAAAAATCGAGTTTTGGCTTTTCAAATTGTTAATTTTATAGTATTATAAATATGACTTTCAGTAATTTAACAAAAGGTGGTCTGAAAATGAGTGAAAACAAAGTGCTTGAAGAACAGATGCTCAGCGTCCCGGTAGGTCAGTTAGGTATCATAGCTTTACCGGGTTGCGAAGAAATGGCAACAAGTATCGATAAGTATATTGTTGAATGGCGAAAAGAAAGAGCAATTATGGAAAAAGATCCTCTTGCTTTTGCCGGTTATGAAAAAGACTCTTACATTATTGATATTTCTTTCCCCAGATTCGGTTCAGGTGAAGGTAAAGCGAGTCTTAATCATACTGTCAGAGGTTATGATATCTTTATTCTTTGTGATTGCTTTAATTACGGAGTAAGATACAAAATGTACGGCATGGAAGTTCCTATGAGTCCTGACGAACATTTTGCAAATCTCAAGAGAGCTATCAGCGCTATAGAAGGTAAAGCTCGTCGTATTACTGTTCTTATGCCTATGCTTTATGAAGGCAGACAGCATAAGCGTTCAAGCCGTGAATCACTTGACTGTGCTCAGGCCCTTCAGGAACTTGCAAATATGGGCGTTGATAATATCCTTACTTTTGATGCTCACGATCCCAGAGTTCAGAATGCTATTCCGCTCAAAGGTTTTGAATGTATTCAACCTTCATATCAGTTGATTAAGGCAATGGTTAAAAATATTCCTGATATCAAGATTGATAAAGAACATCTTATGATCATTTCACCTGATGAAGGCGGTATGGGCAGATGTATCTATTTCTCAAATATTCTTGGTGTTGAACTCGGAATGTTTTATAAGAGAAGAGACTTCTCAAGAATTGTTGACGGCAGAAACCCCATTATCGCACATGAATTTCTCGGTGACAGTGTTGAAGGTATGGATGTTGTCATTGTTGACGATATGATTTCTTCCGGTGAGTCAATGATTGAAGTAGCAAGTAAGTTAAGAGAATTAGGCGCAAAGCGCATCTTCCTTGTTGCAACTTTCGGTCTGTTCTGTAATGGTCTTGATGTGTTTGACCAGGCTTATACTGACGGTGTGTTTGATAAGGTGTTTACAACCAACCTTATTTACAGAACCAAAGAACTCAGAGAAAGAGAATGGTACTGTGAAGTAAACACATTCAAATACATTGCTCTCTTTACAGATACACTTAATCATGATATGTCTGTATGTCAGCTTCTTGCTCCTGCAGACAAAATACATGCGTTGCTTGATAAATACAACGCAGGGCAGTTATAATATTGCAGTTAAACTGTTACAGCATTGAGGAGCGATTTATTCGTTTC
>JAZRME010000358.1:0-3091 GCA_045647325.1 Acutalibacteraceae bacterium
AGCATATGCATATCATAAGTAACAACCTTAGCCATGTGATGATTGTCACTTGCAGCATTACCTGCAGGTTCTTTTACATTAGTGAAAGTTGAAAGTCGGCAGTTGCCCGGGTTAGCGTTATATTCACAAACAGCTTCCCACAACGGAACTGTTGTAAGGGTGTAATTGACAACAGGGTCTTTTGTGCTGGCGATCATCCAGATTGCAACATTACTGCAGGACTGAACTCTACCGGCTGAAATAGCACCTGTTCCGGCAATCGGAAAAGCACCTGCGAAATATTCAGGATAAGCAGAAATCATATCCCACACCATTTCACCACCGGCTGAGCTGCCGCCGATAAAGATTTTAGATGTGTCAACATTGTCACCGTGTTTTGCAATAAAATCATCGATTACACTGCGAAGTGAATCAATAAGATTTGAGCTCCAATAAACTAACTTATCTTCCGGCGCTCTCGGCAAGAGAATGAATGCGCCTCCGCTTGTGAAACGGCTCTGCAACTCTTTTGAAGCCCAATAAGGCATATCGCTGTCATCTACCTGAGCGCCGATATAATCAGCGTGACCGATGCCGTGAAGAAAAATTACGATAGGATATTTTGTGTTGTCATTTGTTCCCACAGGTGAATAATAAGCGTAATCGAGAGCATATCCACCTGCCTCTGGGGCAACATCTTGTTCAAATTCATCACGAAGGGCCTCAATACCGGCAGAAGTCGGGAGAGCCGTTTTGCGACCGGCTGAAGCGCCGAAAGAAAAAGACATAACCAAAAGACAGATAACCATAAAAGCAGCAAATACTTTTTTAAAAATCTTCATAATAACACCTCTTATTATTTTTCGTCTTCAGATTTGAGAAAATCAATGCAACGTTTAACTTCATCAAGGCCTGTCGGGTCAAGACCTTCACTTTCAACAACAATTGTGCGTCCGGTTGCGATAGCCTTTTTTCTTACTTCAGCAGCTCTTGCATCACCCTGACCGAGAGAAAGACCTTTACCGCCTTTAAGACCATCTTTAAGGTGAATTACAGAAACTCTGCTTCCGAATTCATCAAGCACCTGCAAAGCATCTTTGTCAGCATTAAATGCCCAATAAGTGTCAATTTCAAGGCCGATTTCAGTTCTGTTAAACAATTCGTATTCAGCAACTACACCGTCTTCATTTGGCAAAAATTCAGATGAATGATTATGATAATGAAGCTTTAAGCCCTCTTTTGCCAATCGTGGAATAAGAACATTGACTCTGTCGATAAACTTATCAACATTCTCTTTAGTTGAAAGGTCAGTTCCGGGGATAATTATATTTTCACATCCGATTATTTTGTGAGCTCTGACAGTTTCATCAAAATTTTCATCGCTGAGCTGATCAACACCGGTATGGGTACCTGACACGCCGAGGTTATATTTATCAAGATAAGACTTGATTTCTTCGGGAGTTTTACCCTGAAAACCTGCAAACTCAACAAAAGAGTAGCCCATAGCTGCAGTTTCTTTCATAGCAAATTCAATGTCTTTTTCAGCAATATCTCTGACGCTGTATAACTGTAATCCGTATTTCATAAAATACCTCCAAAATTTTGCAAAAAAGCCAACACCTCCGGGGAAGTGTTGGCTTTTGGTTATTAAAGTAAACTTGCTGCCTCTTTATCAAGCATAACTATAACATCGTTATGCTCGTTAAGAACAGACGCAGGAAGCTGAGGTGTTACTCCACCTTTGATCATACCCTTGATTGCTTCAGCTTTTGATGCACCTGTAGCAATAAGGAGGATTTTTTTAGCTCTCATAATTGAGCCGATACCCATTGTCAAAGCATATCTGGGCATAGGAACTTCACCAAAATATTTTTGGTTTGAGTCAATTGTACTCTGAGTAAGAGTAACTTTGAAAGACTCATCTGTAAAAGCATCAGCAGGTTCGTTAAAACCAATGTGACCGTTTGTTCCGATGCCTAAAAGCTGAATATCGATTCCGCCAACAGCTGCCATAGCATCAGCGTAACGTTTGCTTTCCTGCTCCCAATCAGCTACATTACCGTCAAGGAAATTAACATTCTCTTCCTTAATGTCAACTCTGTCAAAGAGATTTTCATGCATAAAAGTGTAGTAGCTGTTTTTGTCATTTTTAGGAAGATCGCAATATTCGTCAAGATTGAATGTTCTGACATCCTTAAAGCTGACCTCACCGTTTTTATAAGCCTCTGCAAGTTTATCGTATGTAGGAACGGGAGTTGCGCCTGTTGCGAGACCGAGCACAGCATCGCTCTTATTGTTTATAATGTCTTTAAAAAGCTCTGCTGCCGCAACGGCAATTTCCTGAGCATCGTTAAAAATCTTAACTTCCATTTTTAGTACCTCTGCAAATTATTTAATTGAATCCATAAGTTTCTGGAAAGCAGTAATTGTTGTTGAACCTGCTTTATCACCTGTTGCAACGATTTCTTCGTTTACACCTGAAATAATGCTGCTGTAATCGTTGTCTGTAAGGATGTAACCAACCTGGTCATTAGTAACGCCGAAAACAAGAAGTTCTCTGTCTTCGCCAACTAATTCCTGCATTGAGGGATAATCCCATGATTCATTTCTGTAAGAGTTGGTTTCATCAAGAGCACCGCCATAAGCGATTGAAGGCTCAAGCTCACCGGGAACAATAGCAACTGCAAGGTCATTACCAAGTTCCATATAACCGATTTCTGTTTTAACAGCAACATCAGTTCCGTTTGCGTTATATTTGATTGCAAGGTTGGTAACGATACCCATCTTAGCAGCAAACACAAGAATCTGGTTTGTTACGGGAACATCGTACTCGATAAAGCGAATGTTGAGAAGAGGAGCAACCTCTGTTTCGGGAGCATTTGTTTCGATAACTTTCTTTGCAAGTGCTTCACCGTAAAGTTTGATATCTTCAGGAGTTTCAGCCTGAGGAATAAGAGTATAGTCACTTGAAATTGCAAGTTCTGCACCAAGAATGAGCATAAAGTTAGCGTTTGCATTCTTGTTGATGTACTGCTCCATATAATAAGGATAGTCACCTGTGATAGTTGTGGGGCCTGCACCTGCGCCTACACAATGGATAGGACCATTGAAG
>JAZRME010000359.1:0-2000 GCA_045647325.1 Acutalibacteraceae bacterium
TACTGTGCTTCACGCAGGCGGTAAGTTCGGCGGCAGCGGTTATAAAGTTTCAGGCGGTCTTCACGGTGTTGGTTCTTCGGTAGTTAACGCTCTTTCTGAATGGATGGAGGTTGAAGTTTCAAGAGAAGGCCACATATGGGCTCAGCGTTTCGCAAGAGGTAACGCTGTTAATGACCTGACTGTTATCGGTGACACAGATGAATGTGGAACTCTTATCCGTTTCAAGGCTGACCCTGAGGTGTTTACCGAAACAACTGTTTACGATTTTGAAATTCTTCAGCGCAGACTCCGTGAGTCAGCTTTTCTTAACGCAGGGCTCTCAATCACCCTCACCGACAGCCGTGACCCTGACAACATTGTTGAGCAGGTTTATTGCTACGAGGGCGGTCTTTCAAGCTTTGTTGAGTATATAAACAATTCAAGAGGACTTACACCTCTTCATCAGCCTCCTATTCATTTTTCAGCGTCTATAAAAGACCGTTACGCTGAAATCGCAATGATGTATAACGACAGCTATAATGAAACAATGCTGTCATTTGCCAATAACGTTAACACTGTTGACGGCGGTACTCATGAAACAGGTTTCAAAAACGCTTTGACAAGAGTGTTTAACGACTACGGCAAAAAATACGGAATTTTAAAAGACGGCGACAAAAAGCTTTCAGGTGATGATGTTCGTGAAGGTCTCACAGCTGTAATCAGCGTTAAGCTCACCGAGGCTCAGTTTGAAGGTCAGACTAAGGGTAAATTAGGTAACACAGATATCACAGGCCTTGTTTATTCCACAGTTTATGAAAAGCTGATGACCTATTTTGAAGAAAATCCGTCAGTTGCTAAAGGAATCTTTACAAAAGCCCTTGACGCTTCAAGAGCAAGAGAGGCAGCCCGTAAGGCTCGTGACCTTGCAAGAAGAAAGTCAGCTCTTGAGAGCAACTCACTTCCCGGTAAACTTGCTGACTGCACAGAAAAAAGTGCAGAACATACCGAGCTTTACATTGTAGAGGGTGACTCTGCGGGTGGTTCGGCAAAAGACGGTCGTGACAGACATTATCAGGCTATTCTTCCTCTCTGGGGTAAGATGCTCAATGTTGAAAAATCCCGTCTTGACAAGGTTATCGGTAATGATAAATTAAGCCCCGTTGTTATGGCTTTGGGCACAGGTATCGGCGAAGATTTTGACCTTTCAAAGCTTCGTTATAACAAAGTTGTTATTATGGCCGATGCCGACGTTGACGGTGCTCATATCCGTACTTTGCTTTTAACATTTTTCTTCCGTTATATGAGACCTCTCATTGACGAGGGTCATATTTATATCGCTCAGCCACCACTCTTTAAAGTCAGCAAGGGTAAGAAATTTTTCTACGCTTTCTCTGATGAAGAGAGAGACCGTTGCATCGAAGAGCTCGGCGGCAGCTGTGACATCCAGCGTTACAAAGGTCTTGGTGAAATGGACCCCGAACAGCTTTGGGAAACAACTATGGACCCCCAGACAAGAATTATGCTCCGTGTAACTCTTGAAGATGCTATCAGAGCTGATGAAACATTTTCAATTCTTATGGGTGACAAGGTTGAGCCAAGACGTGAATTTATTGAAAAGAACGCTAAATACGTTCAGAATCTTGATGTATAAGAAAGGAGTGACTTATTTTGAGTAAGAAAATTGAAGCTCAGCGCAGTGATTTCCCGGAACATCTTCTCAACTCAAAGGTTGTCAATGTTGACATTGATAACGAAATGAGAAAGTCATTCCTGGACTATTCAATGTCGGTTATCGTATCCCGTGCGTTACCCGATGTAAGAGACGGTCTTAAACCCGTTCACAGAAGAATTCTTTATACCATGTATGAAAACGGTCTTACCCCTGAAAAGGCTTACCGTAAGTGCGCCGATACAGTCGGTTCTGTTCTCGGTCGATATCATCCTCACGGTGACGCCTCTGTTTATGATGCGATGGTAAGACTTGCCCAGACTTTTTCAATGAGATACACTCTCGTTGACGG
>JAZRME010000360.1:0-3300 GCA_045647325.1 Acutalibacteraceae bacterium
TTCTTTCCACAGCGCTGAGAACAATCGGTGAACAAGCAAAGAAAAACGGAACGAAATATGTTTTTGTTCCTGGCGACCTTACAAAACACAGTGAATATTTAGGTCATGTCAAGCTTGCTTCTATTCTTGAAAAATTTGAAAATGACTATGGTGTTGATGTTATTCTCATCAACGGTAACCATGATGTTATGAAATCCTGCGTTACTTATGAAAATGATATCAAAGAAACAGCCCGTTCAATTTCAGGTGATGAATTCCGTCAGGTTTATAAAAACTTAGGTTATGACCTCGCTGTTGACGAATTTAACCCTGTAACTGATAACGGTCACGGCAGACTTTCTTATGTTGTTGATCTCAATGAAGATTATCGTCTTATCGTAGTTGACAGCAACATTTACTCTGACAACACCGAAGATAACAAAACCGGCGGATATATCAGCGATGAGCAGCTTGACTGGATTATTGACAGCGCAGCAGAGGGTATTGCCAACGGTCAGGAACCTCTTGTTATGATTCATCACGGTATGGCCCGTCATATCAAAATTGAAGAATCAGTTACAAGCGCATTTCTTATTGAAAATTATCGTAACGTTGCAGAGGCTTTTGCTGATAACGGCATAAACTTTGCCTTTACAGGTCATCTTCATACTAACGATATTGCTACAGTAACAAGTGATGACGGAAATGTACTTTATGATATTGAAACCCCGTCTCTTACAGGTTTCCCCTGCCAATACAGAGAGGTTGAGTTTAAAACTTATGCAAACGGAGAAACAGAAGGTACATTCACAACAAAAGATGTTGATAACACCTACCCCATCACCTCAAACGGCGTAACCTATGAAAAAGGTACATTCCGTAACGAAGCCTTTAAACTCTGTTACGGTGGCGCTCTCACAGAAGACGGTGCTCCGAATATGGCAACCTTCCTTACAGGTATGGCTATGGGTTATGTCAATGACTTTATTCCTCAGATTATTGAAGCCGGTGGCATTGTTGAATTTCTCAAAACAATGGATCTTGACCTTCGTGCCCTTCTCGACGGATTTCTTTCTCCCTATATCGGCGAAGGCATAGGTCTCGGCGGTTACAGCATTTTCTCTGTTGACAATCTTATGTGGTTTATTGAAGACCTCTGCTCTCAGATTGAAGATGTCTATCTCAACAACCCCGATGAGATTGAAAACCTTGTTTTTTCAATCGTTAATAAGCTTCTCTCTATGGAAGTTTCTGAGCTTCCCTGTGATCAGTTTATTGATGTTTACGGTTTCGGCAGTGAAACCGAACCCGGCACACTTGACGATGTAATTCTTTCAATTATGCATTACTACGGCACAGGTGAAGAAACAGCAAAAGATAACGAATTTATCGTTGATGTTATCAATAACTTTGAAAACGGAGACAAAGCATTCATTCTTTTTGACACTCTTGTTGATATTATTCTTAATGATGTTGTTGACAAAGCTCTTCTTTCAAAGCTTGAAATCAGACTTGACACTCTCTTTGATAAATCACTCTCTGTCGGCAGCATAGCAGGTGGCAGTGTTCAGAATGCGCTCTCATTCCTCCTTCGTGGCGACCTGAGTTATATGAGTCTTGTGAACACAATTTTTGAATTAGGTGTTCTCCCCTGGACAAGTATTTATGACATTCTCGATCAGCTTCTTATTCAGGAATATCTCACCGACAGCCAGATTGAGTCAATCGGCCACGTTATTGCTTATTTCCTTGACGATTTTGCCAATGATTGTGACGACATCGGCATCCCCGACACCGATGTTACTTTCTCAACAGAAAAAGTAACTCCTGTTGCCTCAACCCAGAATTTCCGTCTGCCCACAATGGTAAGCGTTACAATGGGCGAAGATTCACAGACATCTGCATATATCAATTGGTTCTCAAAAGACTCCCTTGAAGCAACTGACATTGAGATTTATGAATATAAGGGTGACACTGTTAAATTCACAGGTGTTCCTACAGAAAACACAGACTTCACAATCACTAAAGAGCAGAAGCTTGTTCAGAGATATTACCCCGGTATCGACATCGGTATTCTCGGTTTCTTCCAGCATTATTTCAATATGTATCAGCACACAGTTACTCTCACTGACCTTAAACCCGGCACAAAATATGTTTATCGTGTCGGTAACGCAGAGTATGGTTGGTGGAGCGATGCCGCAACAGTTGAAACAGCTGACGGTGGTGACAGCTTTACATTCTTCCATATGACTGACCCTCAGTCACAAAACGAAAAACAATACACCGAAGCCTGGGCAAACACTCTTGAACAAGCCTTCAGGATGTACCCTGATGCAAAATTTATTGCAAACACAGGTGACCTTGTTGACCACGGTATGAACAATAATCAGTGGCAGTGGATGTTTGACACAGCCTCTGACAACCTTATGAACACATACCTTATGCCCTCAACAGGTAACCACGAAGAAAAAGATGATTACTCCACAGTGAGCAACTTTGTTCTTCCCAATGTTCCTGAGCAGGACACAAAAACAGGTGTTTATTATTCATACGATTACAACAATCTTCATATCGCAGTGCTTAACACAAACAACCTTGATGAGAATGAAGCACTCAACGCCGAACAGCTTCAGTGGCTTAAGGATGATATGGCAGCAAGTGATGCTCAGTGGAAGATTGTAACATTCCACAAAGCAATTTATTCAAACGGCTCACACTACGACGATGACGATGTTATCGCAATAAGAGAGCAGCTTTGTTCACTTCTTCCCGAGCTTGGCATCGACCTTGTTCTTCAGGGTCACGACCACGTTTATATGAGAACACATTCTCTTGACGGCAACGAAGTTGTTAACGAAGAAAAAGTAAACCTCAGACACAACGGTGAGGTTTATGAGGCTTATGTTAACCCAACAGGCACATCATACACAATCAGCGGTTGCTCAGGCGTTAAGGTTTATAACGTTAAAGATGTAACCCTTACAGACGAGCTCTTCCCGAGAGCAGCAAAAGCTGTTGATGTTGAAGGTCAGATCTTCTCCTCAATTCAGATTGACGGCGGTGTACTTTACTACAACTCTTATGAAGTTATTGGCGACGAAGTTGTCTGCATTGATAAATTTGCAATTGAAAAAGACGGTTCAGGTGAAAAGACAAATGAACCTGCCGACATCACAGTTGATGTTGTGGTTGAAGAAGAGGAAGATGTTCTTTCAGTTATTCTTGAATATGTTGAACTGATTGTAAGAGTTGCATGGAATATTTTCAGAATGTACGTTCTTGAATATCTCCTTAAATAATAACATATAGCAAAACACTCGG
>JAZRME010000361.1:0-4680 GCA_045647325.1 Acutalibacteraceae bacterium
GCTCCTTGAGCGCTGTAGCTCCGCTGTTTAATGAAACTGCGTTAACACTTATAGGAACTGACACAATAAATATTAACACCAGAAGTAATGATATAAATTTTTTCATAATACACGCCTCCTTTCCTAAATATAACACATTATTTTGATTTTGTAAATAAAAAAGAACCGTGGTTTCGGCGAACCACGGCTCAGAAAAAATCAGATTAATAATTTTCAGCGTGAACTTCAAAATAGCTCTGGGGATGAGCGCATGTGGGGCAAAGCTGAGGTGCTTTGGTGCCTACTACGATGTGACCGCAGTTTCTGCATTCCCATACTTTAACTTCGCTTTTTTCAAAAACAGCTGCTGTTTCAACATTTTTGAGTAATGCTCTGTAGCGCTCCTCGTGATGTTTTTCAATAGCTGCAACAAGGCGGAATTTAGCTGCTAATTCGGTGAAGCCTTCTTCTTCAGCGTCTTTTGCAAAGCCGTCATACATATCTGTCCACTCATAGTTTTCACCGTCTGCAGCTGCAGCGAGGTTAGCGGCAGTGTTGCTGATACCTTCAAGCTCTTTGAACCACATTTTTGCGTGTTCTTTTTCGTTATCAGCTGTTTTGAGGAAAAGAGCTGAAATCTGCTCATATCCTTCTTTCTTTGCTACTGATGCAAAATATGTGTATTTATTTCTTGCCTGAGACTCACCTGCAAAAGCAGCTTCAAGGTTTTTCTGTGTTTTTGTTCCGTCATATTTACTCATAATAAATCTCCTTTTCAAAAATTATTGTAACTTAAAATTATCATAAAATTCGGATGTATGTCAAGATTATTCAAACATTTTTTCAATTTTGTTTTTTGGAATATAACCTACTTCTGTTTTAACAGCCTTACCGTTATCAAAAAGCATAAGTGTAGGGATGCTCATAATACCGAATTTCATAGCAAGAGCCTGTTCTTCATCAACATTAACTTTGCCAACTTTGATTTTGCCTTCATATTCATCTGCGATTTCTTCAACAGTGGGGGCGAGCATCATACAAGGGCCGCACCAGGTTGCCCAGAAATCTACAAGAACAGGGATATCTGAGTTTAAAACTTCCTGTTCAAAATTTGCGCTTGTGATTTTAATTTCTGCCATAAATATGACCTCCTTTATTCTTCCAAAGATTTATAGTAAAGAAAACAGTGGCAATATCCTTCAAATTCAGGGTCTGCAATCTGCTCTTTGAATTCTTTACACATACATTTGAACTCTTCTGTCCGTTGAGTTCTGCATGGGCAGTAGCCGCCTGTTTTTTTTAGCCCTTCTTTAACGGCTTCAACAACAGCCTTGTCAGGATTAAATGTTATTTTCATAATATTATCTCCTTATCCGATCGGATTATTTACGTTTTTCTTTTTGCAGTCAGGGTTGATGCAATCAGGATTATCACCTTCACAGATACGGTAATTACCGCCTTCGATTACAAGTTTTTTTCCGTTTAAAATGCAATCGGATATTTTGAACCTTGCGCTTTCATAAATTTCGGTAACGGTTGTCCGTGAAATTCCCATAACTTTTGAGCACTGGCTGTGTGTAAGCTTTTTGAAATCAACAAGTCTGATAACCTCAAATTCATCGCAGCTGAGCTCAACCCTTTTATCAGTTTTGCAACCTTCCGGAGCAAAAATCCGGTATTCCGGTTCGCAACATATTCGTCTGCGGCGTTGCGGTCTTGCCATAATAATCAACTCCGTTTCCGTCTTATGTCGATATTATAGCATAGATTTTTCGGTTTGTAAATATGTTTTTAATATTTTTATTGACAGTATCGGCCGAGTGGTTTAAACTGAACATATAAATTCAAAGGTGGTATTTTTATGTCAAAAAAATCAATAAATAAATTAATAACTGCTTTTGTGCCTGTTCTTAACGGTTGTGCAAAAGTTTTTGCTAAAAAACCAAAAGAGCTGATTCCTCTTTCACAAAACGGTTTTGCCGATAAAAAGATATATCTCACCGCTCACAGAGGTGTAACACAATTCTCACCCGAAAACACTCTCCCAGCTTATGAAGAGGCGGTGAGACGAGGCTATTATTCAGCTGAGTGTGATATTGTGTTGACAAAAGATAAAAAGTGGGTGCTCAGCCATAATGAAGATATGTCAATCCGTTTGTGGCAGGTGGGCAATTACAGTGATTACACTCTTGAAGAGGTGCAGAAATTCTCATTTAAAAACGGCACAAATCATTGGAACAAAGCCCTTCATGTTCCTACTCTTGAAGAGTTTCTTGATGTTTTTGTCGGCAGCGAAACAAGACCTCAGATTGAAATCAAAGGCGATAATATTGATGACCTCAGAAAGGTAATCAAGGCCGTTCATGACAGGGGAATGGGTAAGCAGGCGATCATTATCTCTTTTAATCTTGAGCAGCTTAAAAAAATCAGAAGCATTGATAACGACATCGAGCTCTGGTATCTTATAGGCAGAATTGAACAAAAAGCCATTGATGAGGTCAAGACTCTCGGCAACGCCTGGTTTTCACCTCATTTTGACCAGAATGATGCTGAGTCTATTCAGCTTGCTATTGATAACGGAGTAAAATGCTCATTCTGGACAGTTAATACCATTAAAGATGTGCAGATGCTCTATGACCTCGGCATTCATTACATGGAAACAGATATTATCTGCAACTGAAACTCACAGCAATACCCTTTGATTTAATCAGCGATTATTTTTAAGGAGATGTTTTTTTATGAAAAAGTTAAATAAACCTATTTCAGTTTTTCTCTGTGTTCTTATTTTTATTCAGGTGATGCTTTTTTCATCCAATGCAGCTTTTGATAACTACTCTCTTTCTCAGGAGCAGTGGCAGACCCGGTATGATGAGCTGATTGATGAAAACACTTTACCGACTCTTTGTGTAGGTGCTGATGAAACTCAGCTCAATCTCTGTTGGCACATGGCTGAAGATAAAGCCAATCCGCAGGTAAGAATAGCTGATAACAAAAATATGACCGATGCTGTTGTTTTTACAGGTGAAGCTGTTGAGTCTGAAAATGATTATCAGCTTGTCTGTAAAGTAACTGTAACCGGCATTGAAGAAAACTCAACTTATTACTACCAGTGGTACACAGAAAACGGCTGGAGTGACGCATATAAATATGAGTCAAAAGGATTTGATGAGTATAAAATGCTTCTTGTGGGCGATATTCAGATAGGCGGTCAGACCGAGGATAACCCTCAGGAACAGTCACGCATCGGTTATGTGTGGCAGTCAGTTCTTGATGAAGCTCTTACTGAAAATCCTGATATCAGCTTTTTGCTTTCTCCCGGTGACAATACCTCAACAGGTAAGGGCGCTGATGAGTGGCAGACACTTCTTATGCCTGAATACACAAGAAGTCTGCCGATGGCTCTCGCTATAGGTAACCACGATAAAAAGGGTATGATGTATAACTATTACACCAATATGCCAAACGAATATTTCGGCAATTATTTTGAAGGTCTTGACAGAGATTTCTGGTTCCGTTACGGTGATGCGCTCTACCTTGTTTTCGATTCCTGCTCAGGTTCTGCTGCTGATCACAGAGCTATGGCTGAAGAGGCGGTTGAAGCCAACCCTGACGCTAAATGGCGAATCGGTGTTATGCATCAGGGATTGTATGCTCCCGGTGTTGCGATGCTTGAGCCTGAAACAAACATTCTTCTAAACGCAGTTTTTCAGCCGATTTTTGAAATGTATGACCTTGATATTGTCTTTACAGGTCACACCCATATGCAAGGCCGTTCAAATTTCATAAGTGACGGTGTTGTTACAGGTATGGCAAAAAGCGGTGAAACTTACACTGACCCCAACGGAATTATTTATCTTAATACCAATGCTTTTTGTGATCAGGGCTCTCTTGATGAAAGCCTCAGTTATCTCTGGCCATATACGGCATACTCTTTTGTTGATGCAGATGTCACTACTTACACAACAGTGGAGTTCAGCGAAGATACAATGTCTGTTAAAACTTTCCGTGGTGATAACAGTGAGCTTCTTGACAGCGTGGCAATTCAGAAAACAGAAGGCTTTGAAGACAAACCTGTTTCTTTCTTTTTCAGAAGTGCAGCCTATAAGCTTGTAGAGTTTTTTGGTCTTGTATATATGAAAATTGACAGTGTAGTTGTTGCGATAAGAGGCGGACATTTTTAATAAGCAAAGGCGGGGTAATACCCGCCTTTTTTACTGTTCCGTATTCGGGACTCTGACATTTGACACATGCCTTCGTTGTTTATATAATTTTTATGTAATCAACGGAGGTGTTTTTATGAAATTCAAAATAGGTTTTACTTCAGAGGAAGAAACACAAAAAGAAGAAATTGTTACATCAGCGGCCACAGAGGGGGATAAGCCTGTTGCGGTAAGAAGTGTTGTAAAAGTCGGTTTTGATGACGGCAGAGTGTTTCCTTATTACAATGATACTTTTGAGTTAAAAAAAGGCGATCTGGTTTATGTTGACGGAAAACTTGCCGGTAAAGTGGGTACGGTTATTGACGTCACCACAAAGTTCAAAGTTGATCTTGAATATTACAAAAGGGTAATTTGCAGACTTGATTTTGATTTTCACGGTGATTTTTATAAATGCGGTCAGTTTATGATGTCAACTGATAAAAATTCCTTACCTTTTGAGCAGGTCAGAGCGTGGTATTTTCCGCCAAAAGAAAAAGAGCAC
>JAZRME010000362.1:0-2294 GCA_045647325.1 Acutalibacteraceae bacterium
CAAAGTCAGAAGTTGTTGTTTCGATAAGTGAACGGATCTGAGCAACACGGGCTTTGATAGCGTCTTTATCACCTGCACCGTCAACGATGATTGTGTTTTCTTTAGAAACTTTGATCTGACGGGCACGGCCGAGCTGAGGAATCTGAGTGTCTTTAAGTTCAAGACCGAGATCAGATGTGATAACCTCACCGCCTGTAAGAATTGCGATATCCTGAAGCATTTCTTTGCGTCTGTCACCAAAGCCGGGAGCTTTTACACATACGCAAGTGAAAGTGCCGCGGAGCTTGTTAACAAGGATTGTTGAAAGAGCCTCGCCTTCAACATCTTCAGCAACGATAACAAGCTTTTTGCCTGCCTGAAGAATCTGCTCAAGAAGAGGAAGAATTTCCTGAATATTTGAAATCTTTTTGTCTGTGATGAGAACATAAGCGTCGTCAATAACAGCTTCCATCTTATCGGTGTCAGTTACCATATAAGGTGAAATGTAGCCACGGTCAAACTGCATACCTTCAACAATATCGCTATCGGTAACAGCTGTTTTGCTCTCTTCAACTGTGATTACACCGTCAGCAGTAACCTTTTCCATAGCTTCGGCAATAATATCACCGATGGCTTTATCAGCTGATGAAATTGTAGCAACTCTTGCGATATCCATTGAGCTTGTAACGGGCTTTGAGTTAGCTTTTACTGTTTCAACAGCGGTTCCGACAGCTGCTGCGATACCTCTTTTAACTTCCATAGGATTAGCGCCTGCAGCAACGTTTTTCATACCCTCACGAACAAGAGCCTGAGCAAGAAGTGTTGCTGTGGTTGTACCGTCACCTGCAACATCGTTAGTTTTGGTAGCAACCTCTTTAACAAGCTGAGCGCCCATGTTTTCAAACGGATCTTCAAGCTCAACGTCTTTAGCGATTGTAACACCGTCATTTGTGATAAGCGGTGCACCGTATTTCTTATCAAGAACTACGTTTCTGCCCTTGGGTCCGAGGGTTATTTTAACTGTATTAGCAAGTTTATCAATACCTGCCTGAAGAGCCTTTCTGGCATCTTCGCCGTAAATAATCTGTTTAGCCATAAAAATTTCTCCTTATTCTACTACTGCAAGAATGTCGTTCTGACGAACGATGATGTACTCTTCGTTATTGAGTTTAACCTCTGTGCCTGAATATTTGCTTGTAATAACTTTGTCACCGACATTTACAAACATTTCAACTTCTTTGCCGTCAACCATACCACCGGGGCCAACTGCGAGAACCTCGGCAATCTGTGGTTTTTCCTGAGCTGCAGTTGTGAGAATGATACCGCTTGATGTGGTCTCCTCAACCTCTGTGAGTTTAACAACAACTCTGTCAGCAAGGGGTCTGAGTTTCATATATATTTTCCTCCTTAGAAAGATTTTTGTGATATTAGCACTCTTTGGTTGCGAGTGCTAAATCTATTGTAGCCACTTTTTGGAAAAAGTCAAGACTTATTACAAAAATTCACAGATTTATAATAATTTATTCAGTTATTTACCTTTTAAGGAAAATATGATAAAATAAATATAAGTGAGGTGTTTTAATGGATATCGGAATTTCATCTTCCTGCTTTTACCCCGGCAACACGGAGGAAGCTTTTGAAGCCGTCTGCCGAATGGGGGCAAAATCGGCAGAAATATTTTTTAACTGCACCGAAGAAATGCAGATGCCCATTATCGGCGAGATTAACAGCATCAGAAACCATTACGGTGTGCCTGTGAGAACAATTCACCCTTACACTTCTTTTGCGGAGCCGTTTATGCTTTTTGGCGGATACAAAAGAAGGACCGACGAGGGTGTGGAGTTTTATAAGAGATATTTTGAAACTGCCGCTTATCTCGGAAGCGAATGTGTTGTTATTCACGGCGGCAAGCCCATACCGCAGAGGGATGAGCTTGATTATTTTGAAACCTTTGCCCGTCTTTGTGAGGAAGGCAAAAAATTCGGTGTACTCCCTGCTCACGAAAATGTTTTTATGAGAACCGGGTCTGATATCGGGTTTTTGAGAAGACTGAAGCACTACCTCGGTGATGATTTCCGGCTTGTGCTTGATATAAAGCAATCAAGGCGCTGCGGTGTTGATGAGTTTGAGCTTATCCGCCTTTTCGGTAAGGATATTATACAGCTTCATATAAGTGATTATGATGCGAGCCGTGATTGTATTCCTCCGGGTGAGGGAAAATATGATTTCAAAAAGCTGTTTGATGCCTTGAAAAATGCAGGATATGACAAAAGTGCACTCATTGAGCTTTACTCCTGGAGCTATGAAACACCTGA
>JAZRME010000363.1:0-5521 GCA_045647325.1 Acutalibacteraceae bacterium
AAGAGCGTCAAGCTCAGGCCATGCATTAAGGTAGGTGCAGATTGCAACAGGGATGCAAAGAAGTGTGATTATGGCACCGATATTCCAGATGATGCCCCATTTGTGAACTTTGTCAAAATAATCTTTCTGCATATTTACCCCTCCTTATTCGTAAATCTGAGCGAGTTCTGAACCGATTTCAAACCAGGTGTGGTTAACAAGGTTTTCGGGAAGAACATTTGTGAAAAGAACAGCCATACCCATAGCGGCAAACATAGCGATAGGCATCGCAAAAGGCTCAAGCTTTGTGAGTTTGAACTTTTTGCAGACGATGTCAAGAATAAGCATAAACACAACTGCGCAGACAAGAACAAGAATAGACATAAGACCTGCGGAGCCGGTGATTGTTTTAACTTTAAGAATCTGACCTGCTTCGTTCATTATGCTGTTACCTGCGGCGTCAAGAGCATTGGTTTTCTGAACGGTGTAAGACCAGATTTCTCTTGAAACAAAAGCCATAACAATACCGATGAATGCAGCGGCAGAAATAGCGTCACCGAATTTCTGAGATTTTTCGCTCTTGTTAACTGTTGCGCCGATTTTCTTCTGAAGCTTTTTGCAAAGGAAGGGGAGAAGAAGAAGGGGAGCAATACTGCCCAGAGTCATAGCCCATGAAATTGTGGCGAACTGCTGAGGGTCGTTTACTGAATGTTTAAGAGATTCACCCCAGAAGTCAAGAGCAGTCTGAGCTGCTGTTGTTTCATAAGCGAGGTTTCCGATAACGGTGAGTCTTATCCAGGGAAGAACAATACCCAGAGCGTTGGCAAGAACAATAACGGTTGCAAGAATTGAAATTGCAGGTGCAACAGTAAAGAGTGCACTTGATACCATTGTTGTTTTAAGTGTGTCTTTGGGAATTCCCAATTCCTTAGCCTTTTTCAAAGACTTTACAAGGAAAAATACGGATTGTGCAGTTACAAAAGCGACAACGCCGAGTGCAATTGCATACATAAACAGACTTTCTTTAAAATCCATTTTTACCACTCCTTAATAATAATTGTTAAAATTCTATCACAGATTATTTAAAACTTCAAGTAAAATATCTGCCAATGCAGTTTCTGCGAGGGCATTCATTTTCTGATAATCCTCTGCAGCTGAATCTTCGCTGTCGTCAGATACTTTGCGAATGCTCATAAACGGAATGTCACAACAGTGACAAACAGATGCGATTGCACCGGTTTCCATATCAAAGGTGTTGATGCCGAAAAGGTTGTGATATTCTTCTTTCTGCGCATCTTTTGTTAAAAAGAAGTCGCCTGTTCCGCATTTAAGACGGCGGATGCCCATTTCCTGAGGGATTGCATCAAGCAAAGCTTTGTCAGCTTCATAAACAAATTCCTGACCGGGCTTGTGACCGAGGGGGCGGCCGAGGGCGCCGAGGTCAAAGTCACATTCGGTGAAAGATGTTCCTGCAAAAACAGTGCCTCTGTTAACGCCTCTGACTCCGCCGGAAAGACCGATGTTCATAATGCAGTCGGGGTTGATTTTGTCAATAAGCATAGCCGTTGCCGTGGCAGCGTTTACCTTGCCTATCCGACATTTGATTGCAGTAACCTCTTTATTGTTTACAGAAAATGAAATGGTTTCATAAGAATTAATTTCACCTTTTTCATATCCTATAGGTGTCACAAGCTCAACGAGAGGAAGAAACTCCATATCGTCAGCAATAACCACACCGATTTTTTTGAAATCCATAATTCTGTCTCCTTTTAAAAAGTAAAAATATTATACTTCTCTTTTGGTGATGTGTCAAATAAAAAATGAACCCGAAAAAGCAAACATCAGGTTCATTTCAATGAGCGATATTCATTTGTTAATCCGAGAATGTAGTCAGCAGAAACATTATAAAACTTGCAGAGCGTTACAAGATGATGCACAGGAATCTCTCTTAAGCCGTTTTCATATCTTCCGTATTGCTGTTGGGTTGTCATCAACAAATTTGCAACATCTGTCTGTGTCAGGTCTTTATCTTCACGCAAGTCTTTGAGCCTTTGATAATAAAACACAAAATCAATCCTCTTTTTGTTTTTCTTTTATATGCATACAAAACAGAAATAGTTAAAGAAGAATATTATGATGAGTATGAAGACGAATATTACTATGACGAATATGAAACAGACGTTTTATCTCAAAGAATTATTATAACAACAAAAGATTTTGTTACATACGATAAGTTTAATGTAAACCTTCCTGATGTTGACGGCAACGGAATAATAAATTCTCGTGACGCGCTTATGATTTTGCAATATGCAACCAATTTGATAACAAGCTTTAAATAAACACAGAGCCGTGCAGACGCACGGCTCTGTGTTTATTTAACTGTTCTGCCTATTTTTTCAAGGGGGATGTTTTCAAATTCCGGGGCAGCTTCTCTGATTTTATCAATATTTTTGATACTGTAATCTCCGTTATCGGGGTTGGTAAATATATCGTCTGTATCCCGGATGAGATAAATAGCGTTTTTGCTGATGTTGCTGAAAGTCCATACAGAATCAGAAATGCTGCCGACTTCGACATACTTATTGATAATAAGGTTATTTGTCACAACACTTGACGGATTGGGGATGAACGCCGGGGTTTCTGATTTTGAAATGTCATCGGTGCAGTTTTTATATTGAGGGAATGCTTTTTGCCACACATCACTCTTCCAAGGAGAAGAATAAAGAGCTTCCCACATATCACCTGAGCCGATACGGGCATGGGTGAACCAACCGTTTTCTACAAGAGCGCCTTCTCTGGCTCTGTCATCAAAATAAACAGGGTATATACCTGCATTGATAATAATGTTGTTATTCACAATGTTGTCCCGTCCGCCTCCGATAAGAATACCGTAACGGGGAACATTTACAATAAGATTGCCGTAAACCTGTTGACCTGAAAGAGCATCATCAAGATAAATTCCGTTAGGGGTGTGCCCGTCAGAGCCTAAGTCATAAATGCAGTTGTATCTTATAATATTGCCGTACCATACCCAACTTCTGCCTGAGTAAATAGCACCTGCATCATCTGAAAGAAGACAGACATTGTGAATGTTGTTGTATTCTATGATGTGATTGTTGCCTTGATATGTAATAGCTTCGTGAGGAGAGTCGTGCATCTCATTGTGAGAGCAGATATTACCTACACCCTCAAGAGTAACGGCAGGTTGATATGTCTGATAGATTTCAGACCAATGATGAATATAGTTGTTGTCAGCTTTGCTGTTGCCGGGGGTGAGAGTTTCGGAGTCACCGCCCGAGATGATGATTCCGCCTTTGCCGGTGTGTGTGATCTCGTTGCAGCGGGCGAGGTTATCACTGCCTGTCATAACAAGAGCGTTACCGGCAATATTTTTTATAAGGCAGTTTCTGACGGTGTTATTATTACCCTCAATAACAACTGCATCATCTCTTGTTCCTTTAACGGTGATTGAGTCAAAGGTAATATAGTCAGCTTTGGCATCAATTATGGGTTTCAGTGAAAGTGAAAGGTCAATCTGCGCTTTGTCTGCGTTTTGGGGTTTCCACATACAGAGCAATCCGTTTTCACGGTCGAGATACCATTCACCTTCGGTTGTCAGCTCTTCAAGAACATTGAAAAAATAATACGGTGCGTCTGTTTTTGTGCCGTATAAGCTGACAAACTTTGGCGAAAGTTCGCCTGTGTCTTTATTAAAGCTTCCTATCGGAGAAGATGCATCAGCCCAGTCATATTTCCAGAAGCCAAACATCCAGACATCTTCAAGAGTTTTCCAACCTGCAATTTTTTGTGCAAGTTCTTCGTTTACTTTATATACATCCGACTCGGGGTTGCGTATTTCTTCCCAATTTTCAACAAGTGTCAAAGCACCGTCAGATTCCTTGCCGAGACCTGTTTTTACAACCTCTTCGGTGAGAAGAAAGTTATTGTCGGGATATCTCGCCAGAGTTTGTCTTTGGTCATCGACAAAGAGTTCGCAATAAAGAGGGCCTGTGTAATCACCGTCATAGCTGTTGGCGGTGTGATAAGAGCCGATTGCAAAAATCTTGCCCCAATCTTCATTTGTAAGAGAATAAGGTGCTTTGGTCAGGTCAATAACCACAACATTTTCTTTTGCTTTATCGCTGAGTCTTTTTTCAATTTCAGGATATTTCTTTACCTCTTCAAAGCTGTCAGCAGCTAAAGTAACTCCTCCGTTGAAAACAACCTCCCCGCCGAAGCCACAGTAAGTTACGGGACATTCGGCTGTGCCTGAATCTTCTTTTGTGAATGTGAGGGATGAAACTCTGTATTCACCGGCTTCGATACATACTGTTATACCGTTCTTGTCTGACTTGTCAGTGTTTCTTACGGTTTCAACGGCTTTTTCGATTGTTTTGAATGGCGCATCTTTTGTGCCGGGATTTGAGTCGCTACCTTTTGTGCTGACATAAAAATCACCGTTGGGCATGATATCATCCTTCTGTTCTGTTTGTGTATTTATTAATGGTGTGACGACTTTATAGTCTTCATAAATTACATCTGTAACTCCTCGTTTGATGGCTTTGAAAAAGCAGCAGAATGTGACAACGATTGCAACGCATAAAACCGCTGCTGTTATTTTTATAATTTTCTTTTTATTCATCAGAAAACCTCCCTGAATTATATGATAAGGTTAGCTCTGTATCGATTGTATCACAAAAAAACAATGTTTTCAATTTTTAAAATAAAACAATAGCTGAAATTCAGGTGCATATTAACCCTTTAAAGCAATAATATACATATTTATATATAATATTTTATGCAACATTGTTGTTTACTTTTTTGTTGCATTTTGATAAAATAAAATGGTAAGTATGCATTTAAGGAGGAATTATTTTGACAGATGCAAGAACATTGGCATATATCAATATGTATGCTGTACTCGGCACCTTAGAAAATCTTTGCGAACTCAGTGAAGAGGCAAGGGCACTTGTTAAAACTAAAAAACCTGTATCTATCGGTTTTGAGGTTAAGGGCGGCCCAAGCGCAACAATCACTTTTAAAAACGGTCGTTGCCGTATGGAGCAGGGCTGTAATGAGTGTGATGTTAAACTTCCCTTCAGTTCTTGTGAAAAATTCAACGGTCTTATTGACGGAACAGTTACCCCCATTCCCTCAAAAGGCTTCACCAAAATCGGCTTTTTGCTTAAGCAGTTCACACCGCTTACCGATATGCTCTCAAAGTATATGCGCCCGACAGAGGAAGATCTGAAAGATAAAGATTTCTTTAATCTCAGCACAAATCTTCTTTTCTACACAATCACTGTTGCTATTTCTCAGATCGGTAACAATGATGAAATCGGTCAGTTCAGCGCAAAGTATATTCCTGACGGCAACATCAAGGTTTCAATTGCAGGTGGCCCCGCTTCCACAATCACTGTTAAAGACCATCGCCTTGTAACAGTTAAAAAGAGCCCTGATAAATATCGTGCGCTTATGGAATTCGGCAGCATGGAACTTGCTCACGACCTCTTTGACGGCAAGGTTAACGCTATCGCCAAAG
>JAZRME010000364.1:0-7457 GCA_045647325.1 Acutalibacteraceae bacterium
CGTCACCTCCTGAGAAAAAATCAAGCAGGTACATATGCACCTGCTTGAAAAATATTTAGTCGAGCACTTTGCTGTCTGCTTCGTCTGTAAGAGTCTGTGCTGTAACACTTCTTCTTTCAGCAAGTTCAGCGTACATTCTCTTTCTGGTCTTATCATCGATGTTATAGAAGAACTTGGGAATCATACCGAGAAGACCACCCACAGCGGGAACAAGAGTAGTTGTCAAGAAAAGCAAATACTCGGTTCTTGCTGTCTGCTGACCGGGTTTAAGACCCTGACGATAACCGATAGCCTGAAGAAGTGCTGTACTGAGAACACCGCCGATTGAGCCGACAATTTTACTTGCCAGGTCTTTAACAAGACCGGTTGTTCCTTCTGTACGGTAGCCGTATTTCCATTCACCGTAGTCGATAACTTCGTTACCGATTTCAGTGGGAATAACCTTACGCAAAGCGTAAACACCGTTCCATACAGTTTCACGAATCATAAATGCGATAAGCATTGTCCATGTCTTTGAGTAGTTTTTGTTGATTGAACCGAAACCAAAAACAAGGAGCAAGAGAACGTTGCCGAAATGGTCACCGAAAATCCACAAAGCTTTGGTTGAGAAAAGCTCTCTGAGCTTTGTAACATAGGTGTAACTTGCGTATGTAACAAACATACCGGGAATACCAACAACCAACTCAGCTGAGCTGAAGTTAAGAACGTTGATGTAATAAAGTGATGTACTTGTACTTACGCTACCGAAGTTAGCAAGCATATCAGACAAAGCAAGTAACATCAAAGGTCTTGAACGGAAAAGTGAAGTGAAAGCCTGTTTGTAGTCGGGCTTTTCAACAGATTGAAGAACTCTTTCTTTACATACAAGTGAGAAATAGAATGAAAGAGCACTTGAAGCAGCTGCTGTGGCAACACCCATTACTACGAAAAGGGTTGACATCTGAACTTTCATAATACCGTTATTAACAAGGTCGATGAAAATTGTAACAGCCTGTTTGGGAAGGTTTTCAACCAAGCTTGAAATAAGGTTAGTCTGGTTGATAAGTCTTGTTCTGTCAACAGTGTCAGGTGTGATTGTTGCCAGAATACCTGTTTTGGCGATGTTATACACCGTTCCTCCAAGGTCATTGATAATCTTAAATAGCAGGAACGATATTATCTTGGGCATATACGTCGCCGCAGCACCGGGAAAAATCGCAGGCATCGCCCAGTAGAAAATACTTAAAGCGGCGCCGGGACCTGCATACATAATAAGATAAGGTTTAAACTTACCGAAACGAGTATTGGTTCTGTCAACCAATGCGGCAAGGAAAAAGTCATTAACAATGTCCCATACGCTTGCGATTGAGTTGATAATTGTCTGCCATTTCAACGCAACAACAAGAACGTCGGTAACGAAATAAGCATCTTTAGAGCTTAAGTTTAAAGACTGTGATATGTCGAAAAGAATATAAGCTGTTGTTTCACGGCTGCCGACATAACGTCTTGACTTAGGCAACTGTCGGTTAGCTTTTTCTTCTGCAACTTTAGTCTGTGTCGCTTCCTTAGCCATAAAATACCTCCTTCTTAACTAATGGTAGTATTATATCATAGTATCTAACTATATTTCAACCTATTTTTTGAAAAAGTTGCACAAAAATCATTCATCGAGTTTGAGCACTGCCATAAAAGCTTCCTGCGGAACTTCAACAGTTCCGAAATGGCGCATTCGCTTTTTACCTTCTTTTTGCTTTTCGAGCAATTTCTTCTTTCGGGTGATGTCACCGCCATAACATTTAGCAAGAACATCCTTTCTCATAGCCTTGACGGTTTCACGGGCAATAACCTTGCCTCCGATAGCTATCTGAATAGGAATTTCAAACATCTGACGGGGAATATTATCTTTTAATTTTTCTGCAATTTTACGGGCCTTTGAATACGCTTTTTCTGAATGTATTATAAATGAAAGCGCATCGATTGTATCTCCGTTAAGAAGAACATCAAGCTTCACAAGATCTGAACGCTGATAATCAGCTATTTCATAGTCAAAAGAAGCGTAGCCTTTTGTTCTTGACTTAAGAACATCAAAAAAGTCATAGATAATTTCATTAAGAGGAAGAAGATAATGAATATCGACTCTCTCAGGTGTGATATAATCCATATTTTTAAACACACCGCGTCTGTCCTGACATAAATCCATAATTGCGCCGACATATTCCTGCGGAGAATAAATATGAGCATCAACCAACGGCTCTTCACTATATGAAATATTAGCCGGGTCAGGGTAATGAGTGGGGTTATCAATCTCAACAACTGATCCGTCATTGAGATGAATTTTATAAATAACGCTGGGAATGGTTGTGACAAGGTCGAGATTATATTCTCTTTCAAGGCGTTCCTGAATAATCTCAAGATGAAGAAGGCCTAAAAATCCGCATCTGAAACCAAAGCCCAGAGCGCCTGATGTTTCGGGCTCATAAGAAAGAGACGCATCGTTAAGACGAAGCTTTTCAAGGGCATCACGAAGATTTTCATAATCAGCACCGTCAGCAGGATAAACACCGCAGAAAACCATAGGATTAACTTTACGGTAACCGGGCAGAGGCTCTGAAGCAGGATATTGAGCAGTTGTGACGGTATCACCCACTTGCGCATCACCTACTGTTTTGATAGAGGCTGTGATATAACCAACTTCACCGGCTGTCAGCTCTTTGGCGGGTTCCATAGAGGTCGCTCTCATATAACCAACCTCAACAACTGTAAACTCAGCGCCTGTAGCCATCATACGCATTGTATCACCGGCTTTGATTTTGCCGTCCATAATACGCACATAAACAATTACGCCCTTGTAACTGTCATAAACCGAGTCAAAAATCAAAGCTCTCAAAGGCTTTGAGTCATCAGCCTCGGCAGGTGCAGGAACATCCTGAACAATTCTCTCAAGAACCTGATCAACATTAAGACCTGTTTTGGCCGAAACTCTCGGCGCAAACTCACAGTCAAGACCTATAACCTCCTCAACCTGACTTGCAACACCTTCAGGGTCGGCCGCAGGTAAGTCAATCTTGTTGATAACAGGCACAATTTCAAGATCATGGTCAAGAGCAAGATATGTGTTGGCAAGAGTCTGAGCCTCAATGCCTTGTGAAGCATCGATAATAAGCACAGCGCCTTCACAAGCGGCAAGTGAACGTGAAACCTCATAGTTAAAGTCAACATGGCCGGGGGTGTCAATAAGGTTGAGAACATAAGTCTCACCGTCCTGAGCTTTGTAATCAAGCTTGACTGCATGAGCCTTAATGGTGATGCCCCTCTCTCGTTCAAGATCCATATTATCAAGAAGCTGAGCTGTCATATCTCTCAAGGCTACAGATTCTGTCTGCTCTAACATTCTGTCGGCAAGTGTTGATTTGCCGTGGTCAATATGAGCTATAATTGAAAAATTTCTAATATTTTGTTTTGGTACTGCCAAAATATCACCTCAAAGAAGTATTACCGAATTATTTTATCACAAAACTATAATTTCTTCAATGTCTATTTTTTAATAAATCACGCTCTTTATTTCTTATTTAGAAACAAAAGTTACAAAATCTTATAATTTTCTTTGATTTTTAATTATTTTTGTAACCTTTTGTAACTTTTTAGATTTTTCACAAATTTATTTTCTATTTTAGCAAAATAAATGCATTTTATTACCTAATCTTGCTTTTTACAACTTTTAATCAGTTGTTTTTCAGGCACCGTTTTGTGCAAATTAAACAAAAAACATTTTTATTTTTATTTGACACTTCGTGATAACTTCACTATAATGACCACCGTTGCAGGAAAAACTGTAAATAATAGCATTTCACAAATATACCACCTGCCAGGGCGAAAGCCACAGAAAAGGAGTTATTTAAAAATGTCTGATAAAGTAAAAACAATCGGCAAACGAATATTTGAAGCCAGAATCAGAATCTGCACCACAATCGTTTGTATCATTCTCAGTGTTGCAAGTCTTTTAACTACAGTTTCAGGTGCCAACACAATCAGAGTTATCCTCAACGGTATGGAATATGAGGTTACCACTCACAGAACATCCACAAGTGACATTATCATCCAGAGCGGTCTTGACATCGACAAAAACAGCCACATTGATGATAGCGAACTTGAAAGCCGTGGTGTTATCAACATCAACACCATCTGTAATGTTACAATTATTGACGGTGACAAAAAGCATAACCTTGATGCTTTCGGCACTGTTGCCGATGCAATCAGTCAGGCCGGTATTGAGCTCAGCCCGTATGATACTGTCAGCGGTTGCGAACTTACAGATTATGTTTCAGAAAATCTTGTTATAACAATCAACAGAGCTTTCTCTGTTATGATTTCAGTTGACGGTGATATTGCCACAGTTCATATGACAGAAGGCACAGTTGCCGACGCTCTCGACACAGCCGTTATCACAGCTGATGACGATGATATTATTTCACGCCCTCTTGATGAGGTTCTCACAGGCAACTGCTCAATTAAAATCACCAGAGTTGAGTATATCGAAAGAGAAGAAGCTCAGGCTATTAAATTTAAAGAAAAAACTGAAAAGACCAACACTCTTAACAAGGGTCAGTCAAAAATCAAACAAAAAGGTGTCAACGGTGAAAAAATTCTCACCTATAAAGATAAGTATGTTGACGGCAAACTCGCTGAATCAACACTTGTTGACACAGTAATCACAAAAGAACCTGTTGAACAGGTCAAGCTTGTAGGCACTAAAAAAGCCGCAACAGCTTCAGCAACAGTTCAGGGTGGTGTCAAACTCGCAAACGGAGTTAAGACAATCTCTGTTTTTACTCCCCCTGCTTCACTTGAGTTGACCGCCAACAATATCCCCACCTCTTACAAAAAGAAAATTGTAGGCACAGCTTCAGCTTATCATTGCGGCACAACAACCGCAACAGGTAAGGCTGTTAAGCCCGGCTATGTAGCTGTTAACCCCAAACAGATTCCTTACCACACCGCTATGTGGATTGTTTCAAATGACGGCAAATATGTTTATGGTTACGCATTTGCAGAAGATACCGGCGGATTTACAAAATGGACCGGTAAACGCGCAACTCTTTGTGACCTTTATATGCCCTCTGATTCAATGTGCACTCAGTTCGGCCGCAGAAGCGTTACAATTTATATTCTCTGATTTTAAGAGCTGTTTCACCAAAAGTGAGACAGCTCATTTTTTATAAAAAACAAAACCTGTGCCGACCGGATCAGCACAGGTTTTTGCATTAAGTATTATTATTTATTGCCTACAGCCTTCTGAAGAATTGCAAGTGCATCAGAGCTGTTATATTTGCCGTCATTATTCATATCGGCATATTTTTTCTGAGTTGAATTAAGGTTAAGAATTGAAACTGCGTGTTGTAAAACTAACAGAGCATCGCTTGAATTGATGTTACCGTCATTGTTAACATCACCCAACTGTCTTACAACGGGTTTTTCACCGTCGATAATTTCAATTTCATAAGTGTCATAATAACGATAATCTTCTTCAAGCCAAACTTCTATCTTGAGTTTACCAACCTTGTATGCACCTTTCTCAGGTGAAAGAATAATATTTTGTTTGTAATAACCATCAGCGCCTTTGGTCTCTTTATAAGTTATTGTTTTTTTACTGCCGTCTGAGTAAATTGCTTCAATAACAAGGCCCTCAGCGTTAATCATACCGGCATCCTTATAATATCCGCTGCCGCCGTTTCTGAGAAAGCTGATTCTTGTTGAATCCTCAACCCATACCCAAGGTCCGAGATCGTCAGGCTGGTCCCACTTGCCGTAATCCCAATCTGTTCCGCGATAAAATTTCAATTGCTGAGGCTCTGTAACAATTTTTATTTCTTTAAGTTTGGGCGCTGCAAAAACAGAGAAGCCCGAACAAACAGAAAACATCATTACACAAGCCAACAACAAAGAAAGAATTTTTGTTGTTTTTTTCATAAAAAACTCCCCTTATTCTGTTTTAAGATATTATATCACTAAGATATCTTAAAAGTCAACATTTTACAAACACTGTGTTGTTTCTTTTATAACCAAAATTGTTATAAAAACACTTTTCAAACAGTGTTTTGTCTTCCTCACTGATCTGATTTAATGCTGACAAAAATTCATCTTCATCAACGCCAAGATTTCTGACGCATAGAGGCACCGATAATTTTGCTCTCAACTGTCTGATTTTGTCAACTATAAAACCACCCTGCTCATCCTCGCAGATTTTTGAATTTATTTCACGGGCAATACCGTTAAAAGTGTTTTTATCACAAGCGAGTATATTTTCAAAAATCTGAACGCACGAAACGGCAAGCAGACTCATAGAGTCAACCTGGCTGTTTTTAAAAAACTCACAAAGTCTGTAGCAAGGTGATTCCCACGAAAAGCTATAACTGTTGACATAAGAAAGATAGCCCCAATACATCCCTTCAAGCAAGTTTTCACGGGCAGAAATTTCTGAATTATAAGAATCAAAAAGATTATTGTAAATTTGCAAAAAAGCTGTTTCAGCCACAGATTTAATCACTCTGTCCGACGCCCTTGCGTAACCTTCGGCGCAAAGAGTAAGCATCCCTAACCCTTCATAGGCTATTGAGCCTGAGTCGGCGCTGATAATCATATCAGGGTCAAGAATACACACTGACGGAATTTTTCTGTTCAGAATAGTTTCAATTTCATCACTTTCCCAAAGAGCTGTAGGTGCTGTACGAGGAACTGCATAAAAAGGAATACCCGAAACACAAGAAACAGCCGCAGCGCAGTCAATCACTTTGCCCGAACCGACAGCAACTATAATTTCAGGGGTATCATCAGCGAGAATATCACGGGTTTGAGCCAACAAAAAATCAGGATTATCTTCTGTCAAAAAGTCAGCTCTCACACCATGCTTCTCAGCCTTTTTAGATATAACATCAAGAATTTTAGTTTTATAAGCAACATTTGTATCAGCAAAAATAAGAATTTTTTTGCTCTCCGCTTCAAATATTTTTAACAAAGACTCCATACCCGTATAAATAAACCCGGGCAACTGTATTATTGCCAAAAAATCACACTCCGTAACGCTTAATTTGTCTGATTGTATTTTTGCTTTTTATTAACGAAAAAAACTTGATACTTTATTCATTTTTTTACATTATTTACTGTTGCAAAATCAACTATAATAATGTATAATATTTTAGTTATAATCTTTAAAAAGAGAGGTGTCGCTTTTGAACGGAAACAACGGCAAAAAAAGTTATCTTGTAACCGAAGATGAGCTTATGAAACAAAGAGAATTTGCCTGTCTTGCCAAAGAAATTATTTCAGCAAAATACGGTGATAATCCCCCTCTTGCGATGGTTCACACTTACGGTTGTCAAGGAAATGTTTCTGACGGCGAAAGAATTCAGGGATTGCTTGAATCTATGGGCTACGGCTTCACCGATGACGTCAACAAAGCTGACCTTGTTTTATATAATACC